>DJPH01000008.1:0-6348 GCA_002439755.1 Prevotellaceae bacterium UBA6417
ACTTAAGTAGGGACGACTAAATATCCGGCCTTTTTGTCCCAAACAAACGATGGACATATCAAAGCCTGAGCCTTCCAAACCATGAAGAAAGGACGGAGCTTAATTTTCATAGTCGATTTCGTGATCAAGGTTCTCTATGAAATTGTCGAGTACCTCCTTTTCCACATCTCCCATGCTGTATTCTTTTTCAGCGTCTTTACGTATTTCCGCTATCCATGCCCGTCGTGCAGTGATGTAGTCATGTTTGATGTGTTCAACATCATTAAGGGTGAGTCGGTTCAGGTGGTAGTAGTCAAGAATCATGTGATAGGTCCAGGTCCATTGATATAACCGGTAATTTTTGTTGATTTCCTCAAAGCGGCAGATAATAGAAGCGATGGTGTCAAGTGTTCCGTTCTTGATGTCATCCGTCAGACGCTGTTCTTCCGAGACAGGCAAGAGTAATCCCGAAAGGTCGGTCCAGTCTCCTTGCCCCACAACGGTAGCCGGTGCGCTGAGCCGTGGGTCATTTTTCAACACACGCTTTAGCACGGCTCCCATATAAATGCGCAATGCGATATCGTAGTATTTGATGCCTTTATGCAGTGAAGTCCCATTGATGACATAGTCGTGGAAATTATAGCTGGATACGTTGCTGCCGGATGATTCACGCAGATTTTCCAGGATTTTCTTTCCCTTGATGATTTCTCCCACGCTGAAAGGCGAGAGCCAATCGAAATTGACAATGCTTTTTTGCGACTTTTTCGGCCTGACATCACGTTTGGGCCATTTTCGTATGTCACGGTAAAGTCCCACGGTAGTGATGTTTCGTCCGGGAGAAAGGTACATGGTGTCACCGTATGCAATGAGGTACGAGAAGGGCAAGTTGCGCGTATCGGGGTGGTGCATCAACTTTCCGAAGCAGACGCTGAAAGTTCCAATGGTTGCCGGCATGAGCAGATAGGCGCCGCTTGCCGTCTTGGTGCCTCGTTCAAGCACTCCCCAATGCATGGGTCCCATCTTGTAGGCGTGGTTGGAGAAGTTTGTGGCCGATCCGGCGTTGTAGAAGCTGAACATTCCGCCGATGAGCAATGAGCTTTTGTGATGGCTGGCAGAGAACGGACCGCAGAAAGCCGCACAGGCTTCACCGTTGCTCATGTAGCTGTTGGCGAAGAATACGCTCGAAGAGGCAGTGAATCCATTACTGATGGTGCACGATTCGCCGATAAAGCAGTTTTGCATCTTGACGGAGTTGATAATGTTTGAACCGTCGCTGATAATGGAGTTTTCGCATATCACGCCTGTTCCGATATACACGCCGGCTTCCGGTGAAGTCAGGACTGTGCAGTTGCTGAGCCGTGCCGCTCCATTGATTTCGCAGCCGTTGCTGATGTTTGTATTGATGATTTCCTTGGTGCTGATTATTTTTACGCCGTTTCCGATGGTGCCGCAATCTGTTTTGGCCGATTCAATTTCTTTCCGTATGAGTCTACTTATGCAATCTTTCAGTTCCTTGTCGTGGAAATGTTTTACCATGAAAGCTGCAAACTGGCTGTTCAAGTCCTTGAAGAGAACGAGATTGCCATCGCCAACTTCGCTCAATACGGATATGAGATTGCCTTCACCATAATTGGCGCCTTCGGTGGTTTCGATGGTTGATACGTTTACAATGTAGCAGTCATCACCGATGGCGTAGTTGTTGATGAAGTTACCCACGTTTTCGATGAGGCAGTCATTTCCCACTGTGACGTTGCACAGAGTGGCATTGCTTATGCCTGAGTGTTTGAAAAAGCCCTTTGACACCTCCAAGCTCTTATAGAACGCTCCTATGCGGATGTTACCGTAAAGCGTGACATGGTGCATGCGGTTAGCATCAAAACCTTCGGATACTTGGATTCCACTCCAGTTTTCGGCCCGGCAGTCGTTGTTCACAAGCGTGTTGATTTCCACATCGGTAAGTTTCCTGTAATTCATGAGATTGTTGTTATATGGTTTATATGGTTTCCTTTTGTCGGCATTTCGCGGTGCCATGCATGTTGTTGGCTGATTATTCCGGCACATTCCGTTTTGTGCACCTTGCAGTAACAGCTTGTTGCGGAAGTCTTCTGTTAGTTCTTTTCGTAGGTTAATTGGATCGGTAGCTGACGTTTAACCGTGTTATCCTAATTATTGCCGCCCAATGAGCGTTGCTTTGATGGCGGCATAGTCTTTTCTTGTGGCAATTGTCATGCAAGCAGGGCTGTCTCGGCCCTTTCATCTGATGATGCGAAAGCTTTTAAATGCAGTTCATTGTTTTAATGTTGCAAAGATACGGCAAAATAGTTGAAAAACGATAAAGCAAAAGTAAAAATGACGCTTCTGATTAAATATTGCTGTTGAATCGACAAATTTGCAAAACCGGAAGAGCAAAGAAAAAGGCCGGATTCCAATGAGGATGTCCGGCCCTGTGTTGTATGTGTTGTTGGTCTATCTGCGGATGTAGGCTATTATGTCTCCTTTTCTCACTGTGTCGCCTTGTTTTGCGTCAATTTCCACAATACGGCCTCCCATGTCGGCAGGAATGCTGACCAAACGTCCGTTGGGGGTTTCGACAACACAGAATTGATCACCGTCCTTGAATGTTTGGCCGATGTATGGCTCTAGGCTCTTTTCTGCTTCGTCCCCACCTTTAACTTCCCAAAGTATGCGGCCGCTTTCACGTGCCACTATCGGGTCGGCTCCGGCACGGCGCTTATTGATGAGCTCTTCATCGCTCATGCCTTTGGAACCTTTTGCCTGCCGGGCTTTTTCAAGATCTTCTTCAAAGCGGCGTTTGGCCACACCGCTCTTGTAATCGCGATACTGGTTTTCGTGCATGGCAAATTCAAAGAGCTCTTCTTGGTCGGGTCCTTCGTCCCATCCTTCTTTTTTCATCATTTCGGCGTATGTTGGCAGTGCGTCGGGGTAGTAGCTCTGAGGATCGGCATCGGTAAATTCTTTGCCTTTCTTTTTGGCCAACTCAACCAGTTCGCTGTCTACTTTTCCCGGCAGGCGTCCGCTTTTGCCGAGAATCATGCCCCACATGTTTTCGTCCATCATGGTGAAGCGCGGCTGGCCTTTTTCAAGGGTGAGCAGATTCATCAACGCGATGTTCTTGACATATTGGCTGAAAGGTGTAACCAAAGGTGGATAGCCGACACGTGGCCAGACGTAGGCAACTTCATTGAACAGGCGCACCAACAGTTCGTCTTCGCTGTAAGGTTTCTCGCCCTTTTCTTCGCGTGTGTGGTTGATGGCTGTCATTACGCCCTTGAGGTCGGCCATCATGCTGCCCATCATACCGCCCGGAAGACCGCAACCTAATAGTAGCGAGCTCATCAATTTGTTGGCGGGATTCATGAAGTAGCCGAGGAAATCGTCGATGAATTCCTGTGTGAGCTTGCGTACTTCCATATAGGCATCCATGTTGATGTCGGCCACTTCGAAACCGTAGTTTTTCAACATGCTTTGAACGGAAATGATGTCGGGATGCACTTTTCCCCAGCTCAAAGGCTCTACAGCCGTATCAATGACATCGGCACCATTCTTGCAGACTTCAAGAATGGAAGCCATAGACAATCCCGGGCCGCTGTGGCCGTGATATTGTATGATGATTTCGGGATGTTTTTTCTTGATCATGGCTGTCAGCTTGCCGAGCATGGCCGGTTGGCCGATGCCGGCCATATCTTTCAGACAGATTTCTTCGGCACCGGCTTCTATCAGTTGGTCGGCAATGCCGCTGTAATATTCAGCCGTGTGTATAGGAGATGTTGTGATGCAAAGTGTTGCCTGCGGTGTCATGCCGCCTTCTTTGGCATATTTGATGCTGGGAATGATGTTGCGCACATCGTTCAATCCACAGAAGATACGTGTTATGTCAACGCCTTGTGCATGTTTGACTTTGTACATCAGCTTGCGGACATCGGATGGTACAGGATACATCCTCAAGGCATTCAGTCCGCGATCCAACATGTGTGTTTTGATACCTGCTTGGTTGAAAGGTTTTGTAAAAGCGCGTACTGCCTGATTCGGATTTTCTCCATACAGCAGATTCACTTGCTCGAAGGCACCACCGTTTGTCTCGACGCGCGAAAAGCAACCCATGTCAATGATGGCAGGTGCTACACGTATCAACTGATCTTTGCGAGGTTGGAATTTTCCGGACGACTGAAACATGTCGCGGTATACAAGGCTGAATTGGATTCTTTTCTTCATTGACAAAATATCTTTTTATCGATTACGCTGCAAAAGTACACATTAATGGATAAAGTGTGTAATCAATCATTTGAAATAATCTAAAATACCGTCATCACCACTCCTTTTACTGATAATCTTGCTATCTTTGTTCTCAAAGTGATACAAGCATTTATAATATAGCGTAGTTATGAACGACATTCTTCAATATCGTCCTGTCACATTAGACGATCAGCCTCTTTTGAGAGAGCGTCTCGCACTTTTTCGTGGAAAGAATTGTGATTTGAATTTTATGAACATCTTTAGCTGGCGCTTTCTATATAAAACAGAAATAGCCCAATGGAAGGATCATTTGATTTTCCGTTTTAAGGCAGACGGTCACGTAGCTCATATGGGAATATTTACGCCCGTAGATTTGGAAGAAATTCTGGATATGCTAGTCAGTGAGGCGGAACGTGACGGTTATCCTTTTCTGCTGATGGGATTAGACGAAGATTTGATTCCTGATATAGAAAAAGCCAAGCCGGACTATTTTATCTATGAATATGATCGTGATTATTGCGACTATATCTATTCTCGCGAATCACTTGAAACTTTGGCCGGAAAGAAACTGCAACCCAAACGAAATTTTTTCAACCGTTTTCGAAAGGCCTACCCTGACTATCTCTACCGTGAATTGAAGGAAGAAGATTTTGACGCTTGTCTTGCATTGGATAACCGATGGATTCAGCACGAAGACCTCAACAACTTGCAGTCTGACGAGAACGAACGTACTTCCATGTACAGGGTTTTTGACAATTGGAACAGGCTTGGCGGAACAGGAGGTGCTATCTTTGTCGGCAGTGAATTGGTCGCTTTTACTTATGGCGCTCCTGTAAACGATTATGTGTTTGATGTTTGTGTCGAAAAAGCTAATCCCGAATATGAAGGATCATATGCCACTATCAATAAGGAATTCGTGGCTCATCTGCCGCTGCAATATACGCTCATCAACCGCGAAGAAGATCTCGGAATAGACGGGCTGCGCAAAGCTAAATTGTCTTATCATCCTGAGATTCTCCTGAAAAAATACGTCGTAATGGCCAAGCATCATTTCAAGGATGGAAAAGTCAGGTAGAAACGACCTGTCGATTCAATGCAGACAGCTATGGGAAACCGTGTTTGGAGACAGTGAAGAATTTGTGGATCTTTACTTCAACAGACGTTTTACTCCCGAAAATACGATATGTGTTTTTGAAAGCGGCCGTGTGGTATCTGCCATGCAGTCACTTCAATACGACATGACGTTTTGCCAGGCAGTCATTCGTGTTGGATATGTGTCAGGATTGGCTACTTTGCCCGGTTTCCGCAATAGGGGATTGGCGGCAAAGGTGCTGCGTGAGTCTCATCGTCGGTTATATGATAGAGGCGCATTGTTATCTCTGCTGATACCGGCCGAGAATTCATTGTTTGACTATTATCGCCGAATGAACTATGCAGTATGTTCCTATTTTAGTGAAGAGCAGGTAATGTGTAGCGGTCATCTTAATGCTGATAAGTCAAAAACGTATATGCCTGCACCATGCCTCACTCAAAATCTGATTGAATTTGTGCAACGGCAAATGCAAAAACGACCTTGTTGCATACAACATGCAAAGAACGATATTGAGGACATTTTCCGCGTGATGGAGTTGGGGCATGGCGGGTTCCCATTGATTTTGGATAAAGATGGAATTGTAGCTGTGGCCGTAACCGAGTTGGTCGATGGCGTATTGCGCGTAAATGATGTCCTCGGTATTGAAAAGTACAGGAACTGTCTGCTCAATCATATTGCTATGGCCGAGAAGACAACCGCCATGCTTGTACGTGATTATGAGAAACAAAGCAAGCCCTACGGTATGGCTCGGATAATTAATGCAAAAAAAATTATCGAGATGATTGCGAAAGCCAATCCGGATATGGATTTTACGCTTTCAGTCGTTGACGATGAAATAGTTGAGAACAACGGCACGTACTCAATTAAAAACGGCTTTTGTCAGCATGCCGCTTTGAACACTGCTTATTGTCAGGCTCTCTCTATTTCGGAATTGACAGAGAAGCTGTTGTCACGATTCAATCCGGTGATGAGCTTGATGCTTGATTAAGCCTGAAAAGACAGAAACAAAAGGAAACCGGTCA
>DJPH01000008.1:6387-17034 GCA_002439755.1 Prevotellaceae bacterium UBA6417
TGACCGGTTTCCTTTTGTTTCTGGTTCTTATTAAAAGAACAGGTAGCGTTTGTCTACGACTTTTGCATCGAAGTAAAGATCGCTTGAATAATTGCCTAAACTGCGTAAGTGCTTTTGTATGGCTAACTGCTCTTCTTGCTTGGCATCGAATTTGCCGTTTTGCTTTGTCTGGGCGAGAATCTGATAAACATAAACACCGTTTTCTCCTTTGACAGGTCCGACAAAAGCGTTTGCTTTTTTCTGCCAGATACTACCGTTCAATGCAGGCTCAACAGCTCCGGTTGCCTTTACAAAAGAATCTCCGTTGAATGTAACCCCACTCAGACTGTCGATGACTGCGCCTTGAATTTTTTCAGCTTGAGCCAAATCCTTTACGTTCTTGAGTTTGGAAGCCAGCATTTCGGCTTTCTTGTCACGGATAACGGCTGCGCGTACAAGCTCTTTTACTTCCTCTAAGGGGCGGTAGCCTTCTTTATGAGTTTTCATCAATACGACAAGCATAAGGTGATCGTTGTTGCCGCATTCGTATAGTGGCGATATTTCACCATCTTTGGCATCGAAGATCCATTTCATCGCTTCCCTTGTATTGGTAACATTACCTACATAATGTTCGCTGCTATATAAGTCGTTGCGTGTTTCAAGTGTGTAGCCGTTCTTTCGGGCGTTGGCTTCGATGTCTTTCAAAGTAGGACTTGTGGCGACAAAATGGCTGAATTTATTGTAAGCCTTATTGTAGGTCTCTTTGCTGAAATCTACGGTACGCTTGATTACAGCCACATTATATTTTGTTGTTATAGCTTTGCGCTCCAATACTTCTACGATGATGTTGCCTTGTGCGAAAGCAACGTTCTTTTGTTGGTGAGCGCCCATAGTGTTGATTGTGCCAATGAATTTGGCATTGTCTTCATCCAAAGTACTTCCTTCATATTGTTTGGAAGTCATCCAAATGGAATCTCCGTTTTGTCCGTATTTCTTTGCCAAATCGGCAAACTTTGCTCCACCCTGAAGTGCTGCATAGATGCTGTCAGCGCGTTTGTGAGCCTCTTCGGCTGTTGTACCGGTTACTTGTATTTGTCTGAATAAGACGGAATCAGGTTCCTGCACTTTTGCCAGCAAGCGGATGACATTGTCCGTATTATCGGAAGCATTATAGTATGGTCCCTTCACAGTTCCTACAGCCATGGAATCAAGCTGAAGCTGGATATCGGCTGGTAAGGCGTTTTTGGTTATAGCAATGTTTGAATAAGGAATCAACGAATTGGAAGAACGTACAACAGAGGTGACATCGTCGGTTGAGGCGATTTTTTTTGCATATTCTTTCATCTCGCTGTTTAGCTCGGCTTTATCTTTGCTGCTGGCCTCAACGCCAACCGAAACATATTTTATGTCGCGGGATTCAACATATTGGCGATATTCTTCTTTTGTCTCTGCATATTTCAATTGCAATTCCGAATCGCTAACCTTTATTTGGTTGTCGTTGATGGAAGTATAGGGGAATGAGGCCAACAATATGTTGCTACGTACTTGGTTGCCTTCAAAGTTCATCTTTGCTTCAACCGGATTGGAAAGAATGGACTTATACAATAGAACCTGGTACTTTTGTTCCAAGAGATTTTGGCGCAGTGTCTTTTCAATGAAATTCCAGTAATTGAACATGCTTTCATAGTATTCAAGATACTGCTGTGGCATCTGGCTGTTTCCACCTGTACGCATCTTCTCATACTCTTGCAGGAAGTTCTTTAACATGGCCGGGTCAAAGCGCCCTGTCTTTTCGTTGCGGAACGGAGTTTGCATCAGCATCGGATTGTTGCCTTCATTGAGCACTTGCTGCAATTCTCCATCAGTTACAGTTAGGCCAAGAGCTTCACACTCGTGAGCTACCAACATGTAATTAACATGCATTTGCCATACGTAATCGCGAGCCTGCGTGCTTTCAGCGTCTGTGAGCGATGTTGTACCTCGCATGAACTTCAGTGCGCTTTCGTATTCCTCATACATTTTTTGAAACTCCTGTGACGAAATGGATTCGCCATAAATCTTTCCCACGTTCTGTTTACTTTGGTTGGCCGTGGTCTCAATTGAACGGAAAAATTCTTCCGCGATAAAGGCAAATAAGCCCAAACCGATAATGATGATGAGCAAGACACCCTTGCTTCTGATTTTTTGTAATGCTGCCATTATGCTATGTATTATATTTTTTCTATGTTATTTCAAGCACGCAAAGTTATAAAATTTGTTGTACATAACGAACGTCTTTTGCGTTTCTTTTTTGCCCTAATCAGTCACTTTAAGTTTGACGAGTTCTATTTTAGAAGTGGAAGCCTTGATTATTGAAAAACTGAAGCGGTCAATATTTACAATCTCTCCTAATTTGGGAAAAGCCTGGTGGTAGTAAAGGATGAGACCGCCTATGGTCAGATATTCATCCGATTCGGGTAGTGAAAGTCCAAACAGCTCATTGACTTTTTCTATTTCGAGCCGTGCCGACAAAAGGTATTCGTGCTCGTTTAATTTGCGTGCAGTGTAGGTCACTGTATCATGTTCATCTTCAATGTCACCAAATATTTCTTCTACAAGGTCTTCTAACGAAATGATGCCGGTGGTGCCACCGAATTCATCGGCAACGACAGCAATCGATTTCTTCTGTTGCATGAATATCTGCATCATTTTTTGTGCAGTCATCGATTCTGGTACGATGGGTATTTGACGAATGCTCTTTGTCCAGTCTTCGCGTGCTGACGAACGAAACATTTCGGAAGAATGTATGTATCCTATAATATGGTCAAGATCTTCTTGAAAGACGATGATTTTTGTTTTTCCGCTTTTGACAAATGTGTCAATCAGTTCTTTCGTGCTGTCGTGCAGTTCTACGGCAACTATTTCAGTGCGCGGCACGATGCAATCGTGAACTCTGATGTTTGAGAATTCCAAGGCGTTGCGGAATATCTTCAAATCATTTTCTTCTATATCCGGTTTTTCGACAGACAGAGTCGGATGCGGTTTTGATTCGATCAGTCCTTTTCCACCAAGCATGTGAGATAGATTTTTTTCATTGATGCTAATGCCGAAAAGCCGGGACAATCCTTTTGCCGGCAAAAACAAAAGACGTGTCACAGGGAAAAGCAATATGCTAAGCATATAAAGCAAGAATGACATGGATTTCAGGCTTTTGTCTGGATTGCGGCTGCATATGATGCGTGGGATGAAGAATCCTGTTAAGACAAATGTGGCCAACAGCAATAGCCAGATGATTATCTCAACGGGCAAGGAAAGGCCTGTTCCTGCTGTTGTGAGTAATTCTGTCAGCCAGTAATGTCCGATTGCCAGACCGGCCAACAAGGATAGCAGGGAGACCATGCGTGCTGTTAATAAAAAGATTCCGGGCTTGCTGTAAAAATCTGCCAAAATCTTTTTAGATAAGCTGGTGTCATTCTTGTCCTTTTCCCTATATTTAAATGAATAGATAAATGCAACACCGGCTCCTTCATAAAATGCATTCAGCAATAGGCACAGGATAAATAATATGCAATGAGTTATAGTGTCCACGTTATAAATCTATGGTATAATACTACTTGAAATGTCCTTTCGGGGGCAATGGATCGGATTTTTCTGCCTCTTTTACTTGTTCGACACTAAGTCTTTCGGTCATTGTCGTATCTGTTGAAATGGTATCAGTGGTTGTCTCAGGCAATGGGAATGTTGCTTGTGACACGTTTACTTCGTACAGCGTCATTTGCTCGTTGGATTGGAAGCTGTTGCCTTTTACTTCCCGGTCGGGTGTAACCAAATGGGAATATTTGTTTGAATAAAATTCGTGGCGATCCATGTCCCAATACAGCAGTTCAGAATTGAAGCGTACACCTTCATCATTCCACACCATTACGCGACCACGCAACTCCCATAGGTTTTGATTGTACCAAAAAGCTGTGTCGGCTGTTATGTACATTTGTATGTGGAACTTTTCATTGAATTTCTCAAGCAACAGGCCTTTTTCGAATGTTTGGCGTGGGGGATTGGTTCGGTCATAGACTTTCCATTCCTCGGCAATGACTTTGTAGCGGATTACACCTGAATCCGAAATAAGTTTGCTCACTCCATAGCTTGTCATTATAGGAATGGAGTCGCGCATTTTGATGGCAGGTGCAACAGGCGGCTTGTCTGATTCACAAGATGCAAGCAGAAAAGATGTCATGCAACAGGCAATGGCCAATAGCGATAGGAGTCTCATTCAAATTTCCATTTGTTGAACCATCTGGCATTGAATGTCAGACCTACGCAAAGGCGGAAATAGTCTTCTTTTATCCAGTTGCCTTTTGAAGTCGCGGCATGTTCGTATTGGGCTGTCAGATTGACCATTGAACGGTTTGAATATTGGTTCATGATGGGAAGTCCTATACCTAATGTGGCACTGTAGTTCTTGGGGCCTTCTTCACCGTTTATCCTGTAATAAGAGGTTGCATACGACAGACCGAAACGATAATTCACGTGGTCACGGAATCGAAAACCATCCGGATTGGGAATATACTGCCCGCCAATAATTATTTTTTGACGGTTGGAAAGCGCCGAAGTGGTAACACGGTATATTTGTTTCCCGTTTTCATTCACCAATTGTGGGAAACGGCTGTTTTTCCACAGCTGGCAAGTGTAGTCAAACCCTATTAATAAGCGATTCTTGTGTTTCCAAGACAAACCACCTCCAAACGACCATGGCAATTCGTAGGCTTTCCCCACATGAATTGTATCAGCTCCGACTATTGCCGACGATGAAACCTTTTGATTGATAAAAGTGGCTTGTTGGTCGATTTTGTGGCCGATTCCGGCTGTGAGTCCGAGAGACAGACTGTTGTTTTTGTTTATTTGATGAGCATGCTGCAAGCCTAAATTCAGCTGCCACGTGTTGATAGTTCCGTTGTAGATTCTTTGCAGGGATTGAATGTTGGTTTCGCTGAAAGTGACTTTCGTGGAATGGCTGTAGTCACCCCAAATATATCCGATATTGGCTCCTATGGAGAAATTCTTGATTGGCGACCAGCCCAAGCCTGCGTAGGCGAGATGCAGTCCGCCTTCGCCTAAATAGGTGGCCGTATTAGTCTTTTCGCCATATCCGTCAATGTCGTCCATCGTTTGGGTTGAGGTGAAGTTATAGCCTATGACTGAAAACGGGCGCATGCCTATAGAGAATCCTACGTTCTTGAATAACCTGAATGCGGCCTGTATATAGTCCAAGGTGGTGTTTTGAGGGTTTACACTGCTTCCGGCATAGCTCATACGTGCTGTTGTAAAAGAAGCTCCGATATCGAAAAGCAGAGTCAAAGAATCAATGGCAGCGTAGGAAGCCGGATTCTGGTGGTTAATTACAGCTTTGTCGCTCAAACTTTGTGACAGTCCGCCCATTCCTTTATTGAATCCTTGTGCTTCGTCAGACAATGTTCCGATGCCGTAACGCGAATAAGGAGAGTTGTTGCCGCTGGTTTGGGCAGATAACGTTGTATACGTTGTAGCCAGCAGCAGTAATGCTGTCAGTAGGTTATATTTCTTTTTCATTGTATTCTAATATTCTATTTAATCCGCGTGCCACGAGTACTTCATCAATGGTTATATTTTTGTAGTTCTTGACCAACTGTTTATGGAATATGTGACCATCACCGCCTGTCAATATCACTTGCAGGTTGTCTGTCTTGGTCTGTAGTATATGGATATATGCTTCTATTTCTGCTTTAATACCCCATAGGACACCGCTTGTCAATGCTTCTTTCGTTGTATGTCCTAACGGAGGAGGCCAGTCACCTTCAAATCCGACCAACGGCAGACGAGCCGTATGTTCGTGCATGGCTTGAAAGCGCATGCGCATGCCGGGAGCAATGTTGCCACCGCAATAGTAGCCGTCGGCTGTTATCAAATCGTAGGTGATGCAGGTGCCCACGTCCACAACCAACACGTTGCGGAATGGAAAATCTACTCCTGCTCCTACTACGGCTGCCAGGCGGTCTGTACCTAACGTATGTGGTGTTCCATAAGCATTACGAATGGGTAATATAGTGTGTTCATTAAGCCATAAAGGCTTTGGATCCATAGCTTTCAAGGATGACGATAACGGCTCATCGGTTTCGGCTACCGCCGAAATGATGGCACGTTTGACAGGTGTCTGTTCCAACAGTCTTTTTAGTGGAACAATGTCACCGTTTTTGCTCTCGTATTGGTGTATGCACGCACCCCGTTCATCAAAGATGATAAACTTGACTGCTGTATTTCCGATGTCTATTACAAGATTCACCTTCTGTATTTGGGCAACAAAGGTAGTAAAAAGTTTGATGAGATGGCTAAACTCACAGAATGAAAGTCATTTATTTTATTCCGAAATACTCCTTATAACGGTCATACAGGCCGTGTGCTTGTGCATAAGAGGACTGAGGACTCATGAAATGGCTGAACTCAAAAGTAATGGCCTTGTCATAGTTGCATCGGCGTGCTGCTTCCAATTTCATTCTGAGTTTGTCAAACTTGATGGGAAGGAACTTGATGGGCATGTCGCGGTCGAAAGTTTCAGCGTTGGTCCAGCATTTCATACCATATCTATCGGCCAATTTCTTGTTTACGGAGAAGAATGCATCAAGCTCGTCATAATCGATGTGCCCGTCCTGAAAAGCCACGGCATCGACTACCGAGTGTATGCCGTCAAAGATTTCGTTCCATTCTTTTTCATGCTCTTCTACGCTGACCGATTGTGCCTTGGTTAGTCCGGACGAAGCGGCCGCAACAGCTTTTTTACCGTCAATCCAAGGTGATATGAATGTTGGCAGGCCGTTGGATATGTCCTTGCACATTTTGCCCATCGTATAGAATGTTTCAATGGCTCCCTTGGTTTGACGGCTGATTTCTGTACTTACATACCATCCTCCGAAACTTTTGTGGCGTTCACCATAGCGATGCCACACTTCGTCTATCACGTGTTTGTTGTCTTCGAGCTCCCACGACATGTCACCTGTTTCCCAGTAATGACCGGAATCGTATAGCCCGAAATAGAATTTCATTCCATATTTGTCTGACAAGGTCAAAAACAATTCAATCAAATCCATACTTGGGGCATAGGCTCCGCGTGTTTTCATTAAATAGGCTGATGGATAGGTAATGAACTTCCGGTATCCCGAACGAATGACAATTACGGTATCAATACCAATTGCTTTCATATACTTGAAGTCGTTTTCCCATTCTTTCACGCCCCAATTTTGATGCGGTATGTCGTGGCTTATTTCATCCAGGAAAGTTCCGGTAATCTTCAAACCCTGTGCCTTTGGTACAGTATAAAAATCATTTTTTATAGTGCCTCGGTATGCTGCGGCTTCTGTAGTTGTAGCTCCCAAGATAGTCGGTGCAGCCAGTGCAGCACCGGTAGCGGCTATTCGTTCTAAAAAATCACGTCTGTCCATAAATTGTCTTGAAAATGCGGTGCAAAGTTAGGAATATATTCCGAAAACGTGCCGGCATATTCTGTATTATGGAAAAGACTTCAAAGATTATAACCTAGTCCTTTTGTTCCTCCCTATTTTCCAAGAGACTTGAACATCTTGGATATGCACTTTTTCTTCTGCTCCATGTTCGGGTGAACATAGAGATTAAGGGTTGTTGTAATATTGGCATGACCGAGCAGTACGCTTACGGTCTTGTAGTCGCAGTTGCTTTCAATGCAGCGTGTCGCAAAGCTATGGCGCAGTCCGTGATATTTCAACCGAGGAATGTCAAGACGCTTCATCAGTCGATGATAGTAGTTGCGGTAAGTGCGTGGTTCTGTTGGTCTTTCCTCATTGGTCAGCACATAGAAGTCTGTGTTTACCACCTTTTTCAGAGGTTTTATCATGGCCAGAAGTTCTTTGTTCTTCGGTATCTCACGGCATGAGTTCTTGGTCTTTGGTGTGTTGATGACCAACTCTGTGTGCTTGCGTTCACCCTCCACAATGTAGATGCGCTCAATGGTACGGTTCACGGTTATTGTGCCGTTGTCGGTGTCGATGTCCGACCATTTCAAACCACAAATCTCTCCGATACGCAAACCTGTAGTCAGACTGATGTAGATGCCGAGGTTGCGAAACGTGAAGTTCTGCTTGATGAAATCGAGGATCTTTTTATGGTGTGCCACCGTCAGCACCTCAATTTCCTTGTTGGTCTCTGTTGTAGGGTACTTGATGTCCCACTCGCAATAGCTCATCCACTCGTTCTTTACTCCGAACTTCATCACCATTTTCAAGACAATAAGGATATCCTTCACCGTCTTAATGCTTAGACCGCCATTCAGTTTCTGCAAAACGAACTCCTGCACAAGTTTCTCACTCAGTGCCTCACAATCGCCAAATATTGGCAATATGTGGTTCTCCAAAATTAACACATAAGCAGCGTATGTGGACTGCTTAACATAGCGTTGCTTGTCACTTTTCCAAGCCAACGCAATTTCTCTAATCGTTTTTGTTGTCATTCTAATCCTTAATTTTTAAGGTGTACATAATAATTAGAGAAAATAGACCTCTGATGTCCCAAATCTCAGATTCCCTGAGTTTGAGGGGGAGTGGGAGAAGTGCAAACTATCAGAGATTTGTACTTTCTTCTCAGGTGGCACTCCAAGTTCTTCTAACAAAGATTTCTATGGAGGAGACATTGCATTTATTCGTTCTGGAGAAATCCATGCTGACAGCACAGAGTTATTCATAACACAGGCTGGATTTGATAATTCTTCTGCCAAGATGGTAGAGATTGGAGATTTGTTGTTGGCAATGTATGGAGCAACAAGTGGTGAAATTTCTATATCAAAGATTGAAGGAGCTATAAATCAAGCAATTCTGTGCATTAGAACAAAGCATGATAAGAAATTCATAGAATCTGTTTGGAATAAACACGTTTCAAATATTCTAAGAAAATACTTGCAAGGAGGACAGGGAAATCTTTCGGCAGATATTGTAAAAGGCATATCCTTCTCTTTCCCAACAATAGCAGAACAAGGAAGAATAGCAAATCTTGTGTCATTGCTTGACGAGCGCATCGCTACCCAAAACAAAATCATTGACAAGTTGCAGTCCTTAATCAAGGGGCTAAATGACTCTTTATATACTCAATATGGCAATGAAGTATTGACCTCTTTTGCAAATCTCGGCATATCTTATTCTGGGTTATCGGGAAAATCTGCACAAGATTTTGGTTTAGGTAAGCCTTTCATAACTTATCTGAATGTGTATTCTAACAATGTCGTCAATGAAGATGATTTTCAATATGTGGCAATCAAAGATGGTGAGAAACAGAATGTTGTTGAATATGGCGATGTCTTATTCACATTATCATCGGAAACTCCAGAAGAAGTCGGAATAGGGGCTGTGTATCTTGGTAAAAAGGAAGTCTATCTGAATAGCTTTTGTTTTGGTATTCATATCACAAATACAGAGGTGACTTTTCCACCGTATCTGTCTTACTATGTATCTTCAACGCCATTCCGAAAATTCATCTATCCTTATGCACAAGGAAGTACGAGGTTTAACCTTTGTAAGGTAGATTTTGAAAAGGCAAGTATCAAACTGCCCTCTTTGCAAAACCAAAAGCGGATTTACTCAATATTGAAGCGCATTGCCAGTAAAATAGAAATCGAGAAAAATCTACTTGGCTTGTACAATTCTCAAAAGCAGTATCTGCTTCATCAGATGTTTATATGAACATCTGACGGAGCAAATATTGTTTCTGTCTTTGGTAAGTTTGTAGCAGGCTTTGCTGATATTTTACCTTGTCGTTCAAAGAACGTAACAGTTTTGAAATTAGCAACAACTCATTAGCATTTATAGGTAAAAGAACGCAATTTTCCAAGAAACGTTGATTTGTAATGTTAATCGTATTTTTTGCACCCTTCTGAATTAGGGGGATGTAAATAGTTAAGCGTATTTATTTCACTCATAAAATATTCATGAAGATATGCTCCAAGAGCAAGACTACTTGGCGAGTAAACGCCATATAATGGCGAAACTGCAACATTTTCATGGTTAAGGCTTTGTTTTACAATGCCATAAGGGAATGTTCCTGTAGGACTTTTTGTATAAACCAAGTCACCATAATGCACAACATTATATTTTGATGTATCTTTAGCTGCAAATGAACGCCCAAGGTAATCAACCTGATTAACAATACCTTGACTAACAGAAACAGAATATACTTGACATAAGTTAGAGTTACGTTCATTTCTTTCAATAAGAACATCACTAAGAAGAACTTTCTTCCAAGTACCTCTTTTTACTCCTTGTTTTTGCAATTCGACCATAATCCCCTTGATTAAGGACTGCAACTTGTCAATGATTTTGTTTTGGGTCGCAATACGCTCATCAAGCAAAAACAATAGACTTGCGATTTTCTTCTGTTCCTCCAAACAAGGATTGATGGTTTTAACCCCTTTCAAATGTTCGCCATAAAGATGCACTACGGACACACCTTGCGCAACCTTGGCAATGTCATACTTGCGTTTGCCATTTAACTGATAGCTCATAAATGTGCCATCATATCCATGCAGACGTATAATGTTTAAGTCTCCACCTAAAAGAATATTGTCATTGAGGACACAACGAGCGGTTGCTATATCCTCTGCTGTTTCACCAGAGCAAGGTATTATTACGTCATTAGCCTTGC
>DJPH01000027.1 GCA_002439755.1 Prevotellaceae bacterium UBA6417
TTTGCTCCGTGCAGATATGACAAACTTCATACAGAGCATCCCAGGCAATATTCATGATACGGAAGAGAATTTTGATTTCGTCGCACTGTATGAAGAGTGGAGAAATGGTCATCTGAAACTGCGATGCCAGAGTATATTCAGCGAACTGGTCATTCATTCCAATGGTAATGTGCCGTTGTGCCAGAACTTGGGCGTAAAACTCGGCAATATATACGAGCATTCTTTGGATGACATATTCAATTCTCGCAAGACAGCCCATGTGCAATGCCAGTATTCCAAGAACTGCAATGCCTGTTGGATTAACTTCCATCGCAAGTATGACATCATCCTGCTGCGCAATTTCGAGAAAGCCATCCCCAAGCGGGTGATAGAATGGTTCTACGGCAAATACCAATGGACAAGCAATCAGAGTGACACCTACAAACAATACATGAAACGGATTATCAGATGATGAGATACACAAAGCAACTAATTGACTGCTACAAGCATTTCCGAAGCACAAGTCTTTTAAGGCACGGCAATCTCGGAAAGTATGCGTTTGTCGGGATCGGCAATCATAGCATGAACAATCTTTATCCAGTGCTTGCCCTCCTGCATGTGCCCTTGAAGTATATTTGCTGCAAGTCTGCTGACAAATTGCCTTTAATTGAACGGACTTATCCTGATGTGCATGCCACAACTTCCTTGCAGGAAATACTGGCAGACGAAGAAGTGAAAGGTGTTTTTGTATCAACGACCCCACAGGCACATTTTGCCATAGCCATAGAAGTGCTGAAGAGTGGCAAGGCTCTATTCATCGAAAAGCCCCCTTGTCAAAATTTGGACGAGTTGGCTCAACTGATGGATTTGCAGAAAGAGCATGGCGCTATAATGGAGGTTGGACTACAGAAGCGGAACTCGCCAATCATACGCATTCTGAAAAAGGAGTTGAAAAAGTGCAAAGGCTCTGTTTGCTATAACCTTAAATATCTTACAGGTGCCTACCCGGAAGGAGATGCATTGCTCGACCTCTTTATCCACCCATTAGATTGCATGGCATATTTGTTTGGCGATGCCAAAGTGAAATATGTGGAAAGCGTCGGGAATCACACATTGATGCTTATTCTTGAACACCATTGTGCCACAGGCATGCTTGAACTTTCAACGGGCTATTCTTGGAATGATACAAAAGAGCAATGGAGCATCAACACAGACAGTGGTGTTTATGAGATGAATCAATTAGACAGTTTGACTTTTCGTCACAAGCCCCCAATTATGATGGGTATCCCGATGGAAAAGGTGTTTCCGTACAGAAAGACCACCGCCAGTCTGTTTGAACGAAACAACTTTATCCCCTTGCAAGAGAATAACCAAATTGTATCCCAAGGCTATTATGATACGATAAAGGTTTTTGTGGATGCCGTGGAAGGTAAGAGTAGATGTGCGTTGTCTTCATTGGAGCACCTGACTCACACTTATTCTTTGATAGAGAACATACGAGAATTAGTAAAATAATGGAAGAACTATGAGAACAACATTATTGGGATGTGTCTTGTCGGCACTAACGTTGGCCTCTTGCTCGTCTGAGCAAAGCGTGACAGAGCCTGTGAGACTAAGCGACATCGTTAACACAGGATGTACAAGGTCTTTCTCCGCGAGAGAGAGCCGACCAGAGTATTACAAAAGAGAAAAGGAAAAAAGTCCCCAAGTATCTATCACCATTGACCAAAGTGAGACGGCAACCTTCAAGTTCGCAGACCTTGAAGCAAATTGCATTGTGAGTGAATTCCGTCCGTCTGTGGAAATCAATGACAGAGAGATCATTGTGGTGTTGACACCATATTCTAAAGCCCCGACAATGGAAGCCGACTGTTATTGCAGATACGATGTAAGTTTCAAACTCAGCAATGTGGCATCAAGCAAATACTATATGAAAATTTATGAGTCGGATTATGATGGCAAATACGACACTGCGCATCCTGTTTATGAGGGCTTGTTGTCATTTGCGTCAAATAAGACTATTGAGTTTGAACTTTAACGATTAAAGCCCCGTCCGCATATATACTATATGTTGATGGGGCTTGTCGTTTCTATGCTTATTGTTGCTGAGTTTTATATAGTCTTTCACAGATACGACATAAGCAACTACAGTATCTGATAGAGCATGACGCAACGTTTATTAATAAAGAAAAAAGCCTTATTCCTCCTCCAATGACGTTATTATGCGTATTTTTGTGTTGATATCTTTTTCCTGCTAAAAATCAACTCTGTATAAATGAAATATCGCCATATCATATTTGACATTGACGGGACGTTGCTTGACACCGAATATGCCGTGTTACATAGTTTGCAAGATACGGTAATGCTGTATCTGAACAGACATATCCCCACCGAAGAATTGGCCTTCGCCTTAGGTATACCGGGAAAGGTTACACTTGCCGGTTTAGGCATAGCAGATGTGAACGGAGCAAACAAATGTTGGAATGACAAGATGGCGCAGTATCAGCAACACATCTGCCTATTCGATGGAATATACTGTATGTTGGAGCAGTTGCGTGATAAAGGGTGCAGGCTGGGCATTATTACCTCGAAAACCAGAAATGAGTACAAGACCGATTTTGAGCCTCACCGCATAAGTCATTATTTCGAGACTGTGATTTGTGTTGAAGACTCGTCTGAACCCAAACCAAATCCTGCCCCCTTATTGACATATTTGAAAAGGAATAGGATATCTGCGAATGATGCGATATATATTGGTGACACCGAGTATGACAGCAGGTGCGCTCACGCGGCAGGAGTAGATTTCGGACTTGCTTTATGGGGATGCCGCAATGCCAATAAGATTGAGTGTGAATATAAATTTGAGACACCTGACAAAGTAGCGATGGGATATGAAAACAATATCGTCACGTACTGGGTGTGAACTGCATTGATGGTCGCACCACTTTATAAGTATTTTAATCAGAAACAAAATAACTCATAGCAAATAGTTGGAATGAAAACCGAACTTCAAAAATGCCTTGACGGGGAAATCTTTAGAGGAGAAGACAAGGAATTGGCGGAAATGACAATCAGAGCCAAAAGACTTCTTAAAGAATTAAATGACGTTGATTATGCAGACACAATATTTAAACACGCGATACATAAACAGCTCTTTGGAAGCATTGGAAACGATGTGTATATAGATATTGATTTTCATTGTGAATACGGAAAACACATACATATTGGGAACAAGGTTATCATCAACATGAACTGTACATTTGTTGATAACAATATTATCGAAATTGGCGACAATGTACTAATAGCTTCAAATGTGCAGATTTATACGGCGACTCATTCCACTAAAGCATCCGAAAGAGTCAATCTTAATAGCCAACTTGGTGAAGGCTTCTGTCGTACATACGCACTGCCGGTCAAGATTGAAGACCATGTTTGGATAGGTGGTGGAGCTATCATCCTTCCTGGTGTAACAATAGGCAAAGGAAGTGTCATTGGAGCTGGAAGTGTTGTGACGCGTTCTATTCCGGCAAATTGTGTGGCAGTAGGGAATCCGTGCAGAGTAATCAAGCATATTGAAAACAATGATATTTAGTCACGCCCTAAAAATCCGATTCAACTACCGGCATTAACAAATCCGTGTTATAATGACAACCCACCCATCGGCGTTGTTTTAGGAGCGAGAAAAGACGAGCTGCTGATGGGATATGCTTTGGAGGGCATCACAAACCGGTTGTTTGTGGCCCGTTACCAACTATATCTTCCAAAGCGCTAAGAACTGCAAGCACAGCTTGACAAGTTGCTGGACGAAACTGAGCAGCAATAATGATTTATCAAAGAAATTATCGCACTTGATTTTCGCGAAAATGCGGTTGGGCAATCAAAGAAAAGTCCGCCGTTGTCCGGGTAGGCTTCTCTTTGATTCTTTTCCGGGCTTGTTTTGTCAGGGTCGGTTGTGGGTGGCCAATTGTGCGGCAACGGCTTCCGCGCAACGTTCACCGTCGATTGCTGCCGAAACGATACCGCCGGCATATCCTGCTCCTTCTCCGCACGGATATAGTCCGTCGGCGGCTATGTGTTGTAAGGTATCTTTATCGCGTACGATGCGTACGGGTGAGGAGGTACGTGTTTCAACGGCAATCATGGTGGCTTCGCGTGTCAGAAAGCCGTGATACCTGCGTCCGAAAGCCATAAAACCTTCTTTTAGGCGTGAGGAGATGAAATCAGGCATCCAGAAATGTAGTGGTGAGGCGGTCAGCCCCGGAGTGTAGGAACTTTCTGGCAGGTTGTCGCTGAGCCGTCGGTTTACAAAGTCTGTCATTCTTTGTGCCGGTGCGGTCTGCTTTCGGTTGCCTTGCAGCCAGCACAGGCGTTCGAGGGCTTCTTGCAGATACATCATGCCGAGGGGATGTTCTTTCCGTATGCTTCCTCCGCGGCTTTCTGCAAAAGCTTCGTCGGCGTAGGCCTGTTGCATGATTTCTTCCAGCGATTTGTCGGCAAGGTCTTCGGGGCGTATTTCTACGACCATGCCCGAGTTGCTCCAGCGCGAATTGCGCCCGGAGGGGCTCATGCCGTTTACCACGATTTGTTCGGCTCCTGAGGCTGCCGGTATCACGAACCCGCCCGGGCACATGCAGAAGCTGTAGACTCCGCGGCCTTGCGATTGGGCTGTCATGCGGTATTCGGCGGCAGGCAGGTAGCGTCCGCGTCCGTTCCGGTTGTGATACATGATTTGGTCGATGAGCATCGATGGATGCTCCAGACGTACGCCCATGGCCAAACCTTTTGCTTCGAGCCGGTAGCCTGAGTTGTAGAGCATGCTGTAGATGTCGCGTGCCGAATGTCCTGTGGCTAAGATGACCGGGCCTTGAAATGTCCGGTTACCGGCTGTAACACCGCAGACTTCATTCCGGCTGTTGGTCAGCAGACCGTCTGCCCGGGTTTCGAAGTGTACTTCGCCACCGTGGCTGATGATGGTGTTTCTGATGTTTTCGATGATGGAGGGCAGGCGGTCGGTCCCTATATGCGGATGGGCATCCGTCAGGATATCGGTGCTCGCGCCATGTTGGCAGAAAACATTCAGGATTTTGTCCACGTTGCCCCTTTTTGTGCTGCGTGTGTAGAGCTTGCCGTCCGAGTAGGCTCCGGCTCCGCCTTCACCGAAGGCATAGTTGCTTTCGCTGTCTACCCGATGTTCCTTGGATATAAGGGCTATGTCTTTGCGGCGTTTGTGAACATCTTTTCCGCGCTCCAGTACAATGGGGCGCAGCCGGTTTTCTATGAGACGCAGGGCGGCAAACAGGCCGCCGGGGCCGGCACCGACAACGATGACAGTCGGTCGTCCTGAAACATCGGGGTATTCTGTCTTCTGAAACTCTGTGGCCGGAGGTTCCTCGCCGATATATGCATCGATGGTCAGGTTGATTTTGATGTCGCGTTGCCGTGCATCAATGCTGCGATGTACAATGCGTAGGGCTTGCAATTGCGAGGGGGAGATTCCCAATTCGTTTGCGGTACGGGCTTTCAGTTGGACGCTGTCGGCCGCGGTTGATGGAGAAACCGTGAAGGATATTTTTTTGATCATAGTTTTTTTGTAGACCGTTTTATTTGAACAAGTGCCTAAGAGCATCTTCGACTTTGCGTACCGGCACGACTTCGATGTGCTTTTGTCCCGGTGGCAGGTTCTTGATGCCGGCTTCCGGAACGAGTATCTGTCGGAAGCCTATTCTTTCGGCCTCGCTAACCCGTTGTGCTATGCGGCTGACGGCTCGTATTTCGCCGCTGAGCCCCACTTCGCCGGCCATGCATGTAGATGCCGGGACTGCAGTGTCGAAGTTGCTTGACAGTATGGCCACTATGACCGAAAGGTCTATTGCCGGATCGGTAACACGCAAGCCTCCGGCAATATTCAGGAAAATGTCTTTTTGTGCCAGTTTGAAACCTACGCGTTTTTCCAGCACTGCCAGCAGCATGTTGAGACGTCGTGTATCGAATCCCGTGGCCGACCGTTGCGGTGTGCCATAGGCCGCCGAACTTACAAGAGCCTGCGTTTCTATGAGAAACGGCCGCACGCCTTCGATGGCCGCTGCAACGGCTATCCCGCTCAGTCCTTCGTTGTCTTTTGAAAGGAGCATTTCCGATGGGTTGCTCACCGGTCGCAACCCGTTGCCCTGCATTTCGTAGATACCTATTTCCGATGTGTTGCCAAAACGGTTTTTCAGCGATCGCAATATGCGGTAAAGGTTCTGCCTGTCGCCTTCGAATTGCAGCACAGTGTCGACAATGTGTTCAAGCACTTTCGGACCGGCCAGTGTACCGTCTTTGGTGATGTGTCCTATCAGAACGACGGGAATGCCTGAATCTTTGGAAAAGCGCAGCAGTGATACAGCGCAGGCTCTTATTTGTGCCACGCTTCCCGGGAGCGATTCCGCTTCGGCTGTTCCGATGGTCTGGATAGAGTCAATTACAACGAGGTCGGGAGCAGCGCATTTTGTTTGTTCATAAATTTTTTCCAGTGATGTTTCGCACAATACCAGCATCTGTCCATGCGGTTCCTGCCTCATGCCTTCTGCCAGTCTGTCTGCCCGTAGTTTCAGCTGGTGTTCACTTTCTTCACCGCTTACGTAAAGTACGCGCTTCCCCAATTGCATGGCTGTTTGCAGGACGAGCGTTGATTTTCCGATGCCGGGTTCTCCTCCCAGCAGAATCAGACTACCCGGAACAATGCCGCCTCCCAGGACTCTGTCCAGTTCGTTGTCGCCTGTATTGATACGTGGAGCCTCTGTGGCCTGAATATCACGGAGCAATCTGTAGCCGTTGGGCTGTTGAGAGAAAGGCGTGGCTTTTCCGGTGCTACTTCCGGCTGCGATGTGCAACTGCTTGAAACTGTTCCATGCGCCGCACGATGGACATTTCCCTATCCATTTCGGTGATTCCTGTCCGCATTCGTCGCAGACATATACGGTTTTATCCTTGGCCATAGATGAGCTTGTGGGTGGCTTACCGGACAATCTTATCTTCCAACGGCCACCCCATGATTTGCGAGATGCGCGGAATCAGCGTCATGGCTATCTTGCGTTGTCCCTGGTAGTTGGGGTGCCAATTGGCCCCCATGTCATGGTCATAGTCTACAATGTCGGGCATGGCCGAAGCCATATAGACCTTGTCCATGTCCTTGATGCGTGTCCGTACTTCTTCCAATGATTTCAGCAAAGGGGCTTGTGCCGAGTGTGGCGTGATGCACAGAATGGGAACATCACCGTAATGTTCTCTTATCTGTCCGATCATTTTCAAATAGTTGTCGGCGTATGTAGAGGGAGACGGTCCTTTTCCTGTTGAATAGTCGTTGGTACCAAGATTGATGGTGACAAGGTCGGGGTGATAAGCCTTGAAGTCATAAGCAGGAGCGGAACTTTCGTCGAATACGCGCAGATAGCGTTCCACCATGTTGTTTTTTGATACCATTTCCTTGTCCCCGTAGTTGCGCGACATGCCCATGCCCGAATGAGCCACCAACACGTAGTCGGCGTTGAAATATCGTGCGATGATGCATCCGTAGGCTTGGTCGCAGTTTTCTGTTTCGACCTTGAAATTTTCTTCCTTGCCGGCTTCCGTGCCGTAGCCGCAGGTATAGGAATCTCCAATCACTTCGATGAGGCGCTGTTTGTGTTTTACAGGAGCCGTCTTTCCCTGGTCTGCGATGTAGAAACCGTGGATGGTGGTGCGTCCCTGATTGCCTTCCGTGCATTTTTGCAGGCGCAGACGGTGAAAGCCTTTGCTGAGCTTCTCTGCCAATACGATGCGGATAGGCTTTTGAGAGTTGACTTGTATCTTTTTTGTAAACTTGTCATCGATGAAGACATTGAAATAGTCGTTTTGCGTGTCCGAGATTTCCACGGCTATACCGCCTCCCGTAAAGTCTGTTTGCAGGTAGGTGCCGCTCCAGTCAAAGGCTATGCTCCCGTCGTTGCCGGCGCATACACGTCCTGTATAGGATATGCCTGAATCCGTAGCTGCAATTTTTTTTGTGTAGCTGCGTTCAGCTTGTGTCTGCAGCGCAAAAGTCAGCAGACAGATTATAAGAAAAATCTTTTGTCTCATGTATTTGTCATTTTGAACTGCAATATTACAATAAAAATCATTTTGGGGCGAACGTCACGCCTTGTTTTTGCATTTTACGACAGCTTTGTTATGGATAAATTGTAATTTTGCATCTATCCAACTACTATAGCAAATAAAAATGAAGATACGATTTGCACAAAATAAAGACATGCCCCGTATCAATGAATTGCTGATGCAGGTCGAGGCGGTCCATCATGTCGGTCGTCCCGATTTGTTCAAGGCCGGAGGGAAGAAATATACCGACGCGCAACTGTCGTCCATCATTGCCGATCCGCAGACTCCGGTGCTGGTGGCTGTAGATGAATGCGATACGCTGCAAGGCTATGCTTTCTGTGTTTTCCGGCAATATGAGAATGACAATATTCTGACAGACATCAAGACGCTTTATGTGGACGACCTTTGTATCGATGAAAGAATGCGTGGCCGCCATATAGGCAGAACTCTCTATGAAGGTGTGCTGGCCTTGGCTCGCCGTAGTGGCTGCTACAATGTTACTCTCAACGTGTGGTGCTGTAATGAGGCTGCCATGAAGTTTTATGAAAAATGTGGCTTGCGTCCTCAGAAAATTGGAATGGAAAAGATATTGTGAAAGGATGTTGCCACCTGTAGAATTGTTGAAGTCGTTGATAGCCATTCCTTCGCACAGCCGCGAAGAAAAACAGGCTGCCGATTTTCTGGAAAATGTGATGCTTTCGGCCGGCTTGTCGCCTTATCGTTCAGGTAACAATGTCTGGGCTGTTGCACCGGGTTATGATGAACATCGTCCCACCTTGCTACTGAACGCCCATATAGATACGGTACGTCCGGCCGATGGATGGACACGCGATCCTTATGTGCCGGTTGTTGAGGGAAACCGGCTTTACGGCCTCGGCTCGAACGATTGCGGGGGCGGTCTGGTGAGCTTGCTGCATGCATTCTGTCGCTTGCGTGAAAAGCCGCAACCATACAATCTCATCTTTTTGGCCTCAGCCGAGGAAGAGGTGTCGGGGAGCAACGGCATAGCTTCTGTGTTGCCGTTGCTGCCGAAAATCGATGTGGCTGTAGTGGGCGAGCCCACTTCGTTGCAACCGGCCACCAGCGAACGCGGTTTGATGGTGCTTGATTGTACGGCTCACGGAAAAGCCGGACATGCGGCGCGCAATGAGGGCGAAAATGCACTCTATAAGGCCATGGATGATATCGGATGGATTCGTTCTTATTGTTTTGAGAAGGTTTCCCCTCAGTTGGGCTCGGTCAAAATGACTGCCACCATTATCCAGGCCGGCACCTTGCACAACTGCATACCTGATGTCTGTACCTTTACAGTGGATGTACGCATCAACGATTGTTATACCAATGCCGAGATTCTTTCAATCATAAAAGCGCATTTGCAGTCTGATGTGAAAGCCCGTTCCACTCGCTTGAGCTCTTCCCACATCTCATTGCTTCATCCGTTGGTGAGAGCCGCAGAGGAAATGGGGCTGATACCTTTCGGTTCGCCTACTCTGAGCGACCAGGCATTGATGCCGTTCCCTTCTTTCAAGTTGGGACCCGGCGATTCGGCACGTTCGCATACGGCCGATGAATACATCGAACCGGACAGCATAGAAAAGGCGGTGGATTTATATTTGAAATTGTTGGACGGACGCAACATTGTCTTTTGATGCTCGGAGACGTTTTTCTGTCTTGCTGCTGTCCAATCCGGCTCCTATATATAATGTACGCGCGTGCGCGATGCAGAATTTTCAGCCTTGGTTATAGGCAATTGCATGCCTTGAAGTGCATGGCTGGAAAAATGCTCTTGATTTTTGCAGGGTTGCAGTTGTTTCGTAACAGAATCAAGGCGGATTTTGTACGAATCAACAAGGAAATCAACTGAATTAAGAATGTTTTTTTTGAGCTCAATTTTGTGGATGAAGGCATAAAAGCACTAAATTTGCAATCTCTGACAGGTGAAGCAGAATATGACGAAAGCAAAACCGATAAAATGTGTTACAGCATTATTGTTTTTCTTCTTCCTCGCTTGCGGTGAGGAGCGGAAAATCGACAGATTGTTCGACCGTGCCGAAGCATTAATGTACACCTGTCCTGATTCAGCTTATAGTCTGTTGGATTCTGTAAGAGGAAAGGAATTCGCATCGGATGCAGATCGTGCAAGATTCAGCTTGCTTTATACACAGGCACAGACAAAGGTGCATGACGGCAACAAAAGCGAGGAACGTATCCGTTTTGCTTCGGATTATTATGACAGGTACGGTACAGTTAGGGAAAAATGTCTTTCCAGTTTTTATTTGGGCTTCGTGCAGGCTGACAAGCATCGTTACAAACAAGCCATGTACTCGTATATGAAGGCCGAGAGTTATCTGCCCGAATTAGATGACGACTATTTGAAAGGTTTGCTGTATGGGCGTATGGGAGAGCTTTACCGCAGTTATTATGATGCCCATAAAGCATTGGAGGAATATACGAAAAGCCTCATGTTTTTTAAGAAGGCAAACAGGCATGCAAATGTAAATTTTGTGATGAGTGATATTGCAGAATTGTATAGTTATCTGCAGGATTATCCGAAGAGTATTGATTATTATGAGCAGGCTATCAGGTTGGCTCGTAAACTGAAAGACACTGTTTTTGTCCAGGATTGTCTGACAGGTCTGTTTATTGCTTGTGAAAACGGAGGACTTTATGGCAGGGCGGATTCGGCATATGAAAGAATGTCTCCATCGTATAAATATCTGAATCTGCCGGATTATCAAAGCTCTGTTTCTGTTGCCCACATGTATGCTCGTAAGAACCAAGCGGACAGTGTGCATGCTTACTTGAAACAGGCATGGCATTTGGCAGAGGATAAAACGGATTCAGCTGTAATCTATTTTCGTGAGTATTTGATATATGAAATGACGGGAGATATTTCGAAAGCATATAAGGCATTAGTGAACTATGGCTTCAAGGAGAGGCCTTTGATCCGTCAAAGGCTGTCACAGCCTATTCTGACTTATCAAAAGGAATACTTCCGATCGCAAGCGGAATTGTCCAACTTGCAGTCACGATATGAGAGAGAAAAGAGCAACAGAAAAGTTTTCGTTGCATTCCTAATAGTGTTTGCTGCTGCTTATTGGACTTTTAGACTGCACATGAAAAAGAAACGGGAAATAGCTTCCTATCTGTGTCGTTTGGAAAATCTTGTGTGTGTACTCAATGAAAAAGAAATCGAGTTGGGCGAGTCAAAAAAGCGAATCAATGAGATCTCTTATATTCAGTCTGATATGCAAGATCGCCTCAATAATAAAGATGCTGAACTTACGGATATGAAGCGACATTTGCAGGATATAGAAAACTGCCAGTGGCAGTTGCAGCAGAAAGTATACGAAGTATTCAGAAGAAACAGTAGCCGTATCAATGAACTTTATTCAGCTTATATAACCGATGAAAGTTCAGGACAATGCGGCAATTCGGCCTCCTATCGTGCTTTGAAAAGCCTTATGAACAAATTGAGCGATAATAAGGACGTATTCCGATTGCTGGAAGCAGAAATCAATGAGTGTTTTGGCGGAATAATGAAAAAAGTCCGCCAGGGTTTTCCAAAGTGGTTCATCCGATAAATGCGT
>DJPH01000069.1 GCA_002439755.1 Prevotellaceae bacterium UBA6417
TTTCGTCGAACTCACGTTAATTACGCAAATTCTAAGTGGGGCGGTGATTTGTGCCCTCCGCGTATCAAGGTAAAGCTTTGTGGTTACGCTCATGATTCTCTGTTTTTAATTACGCATTACATATATCTAATGTCCCTTTTACGTGCAAGCATTGTGCAAGCAGAATGGTGTAAAATAGTGCGGAATGGTGCAAAATTTGGCAAAAAAATCGAGATATTGTGTATCTGTCAGACATTATTTTAGGGCTTAAAAAGCAAGAAATCCGCCTTAAATCATGTCGTAACTGACTGAATTAAAGCGGATTGTTTTTGCGGAAAGAGGGGGATTCGAACCCCCGATACGCTTTAGGCGTATACACGCTTTCCAGGCGTGCCTCTTCAACCACTCGAGCATCTTTCCTTCGGTTGATCTATCTTGCATCCAAGGTTGTCCTAAATAATGCAGTGCAAAGGTAATACATTTTTTTGTATCTTGCGTGTGTTTTTCGGCCTTTCGTATATTTTTGTCATGGAAACAATGCCCCTCCTATAAAGGAAGCTATTCTTTTGTCTGATTTACAGCAGACCTAATAACAAGGAAGCCATCCGTTTATGACGGATGGCCCTAATTACTTTTTTTCTTCAACCCCAAAACAACTCAGCGGTCCACAAACCATGCAAGTTGCAATATTCACGAACCTTGACTACAGCTGCTTTGGTCCGGAATACGGCCACAGGCTTTTCACCGGGCTTCAAATAATGGCGGATTGCGGTATCATCATTGGTCAAAAGCTCTATCCACTGAATGTAATGGTTGTCAAGCATCGGATGCTCTACGCTACCGACCGTTACCTTGTAACCATTTTCAACCTTTTCAACCACGGGAACATGTTTTTCCTTAGCCGCATCAACCGTGTTTTCGGCTTGAAGTTCCATGGGCTTGCCACAACACACCAGATGACCTCCACCACTGATGACCACTTCCACTACGTTGCCACAAACCGGGCAACGATAAATCTGATTTCTTGTTATCATAATCGTTAAAGTTTAATTCATTACAAACTTACGCATTATCATCCGATTAGCATCAATCGAGGCATTAATAGTTGTTAAATCATCCGATTTGCGTATAACAAAGACAATAAACCATTCCATTGGCCGTTATCTGCTAATATGCATCATTTGAAAAAAGCTTTTCGCCTGTCTATCCCCGTGCTGGGAGCATATTGGTTTCTCGGCATCACATACGGACTTCTTGCCGCCAATATGGGGTATGGCATTTGGATTCCCATATTGATGGCTGCAGTCATCTATAGTGGATCTGTAGAGTTTCTTGCATTGACAATGCTGGCCGGCACCTTTCATCCCGTAGGAGCGGCCGTAATGGCATTGACGGTGGGAGCACGCCATTTGTTTTACGGCATTTCCATGCTTGCCAAATATCGGGGCGCACGATGGAAAAAGCCTTTCCTGATCTTTTGGCTTACCGATGAGACGTTTGCCGTCAACTATAACAACCAGACATCACATACCCAGCAGTTTTTGGTATCATTGCTTGACTACATATATTGGATCAGCGGTGGCGTAATGGGCTATCTGCTTGGTTCCGCAATGGGTGACAGACTGATGTCGCACCTGAAAGGGTTGGATTTTGTCGTAACCGCCATGTTCGTGGCCATTTTCATGGATGACTACATCCGTGCAAAAGACACCCGTTCCGGTTCCCGATTGGGATTGGCCACAGCCGCTCTCTGTTTGTCTGTCTTCGGTCCCGACAAGTTCGTTATACCAACCATGTCGTTCATTCTTATTATATTGTATCTCAAATACCGAAGGACGAAAGCATGACTTTTACACAACAGATTCTTACAATTTTCTTGATGGCTGCCTGTGTCATTCTAACACGCGCATTACCGTTTGTCCTGTTTTGGGACAAAAATAAGATACCTCGTTTTGTATTGTTCCTCGAAAAATATCTTGCAAGTGCGGTATTCGGCATGTTGGTGGTCTACTGCTTAAAAGATGTACAATTTGCAACCGGCAATCATGGACTGCCTCAGGCGATGGCCATTGCAGTATGCGTTCTTCTTCACCTATGGAAAAAGAATCTTCTACTGACCATTGTCGGAGGGACGATAGCCTATATGATTATCGTACAAAATTTCATTTGATAAAATTCACAACCTAATAAGCCCGCGAGAATGCGTCAATTGAAAACTTTTTCGTTTCCAAACCATCCGACCGGGCTCACGAAAGGTTGACGGCCGTCCGGTTCTGCTCTTGAAAACACATTTTTTGCCGTCATTGAAGAAACAGCCTTGATAAATTCATTTTTTGTCTTGTTTCAAACGAAGTCTTTGTTGTTTTGTAGCAGATCGGCCTTGATTCATTTGAAATCCTTGTTGATTCTGAAACAAATCAAGTATAATGCCGGACAAACTCAAGTGCAATCTCAAAGATGCAAAACTACGGTTTTTACCTTAGCCAACCACATTATGAGAGGCCACAATGTTATATTTGGACGATTCCCATGTTTAATGCGAGAAGCTCTCGGATTATATCCTGCAGGTCACCGGATACTACCCGAGAGCTTCTCAAGCTTGATTTTGCAATGAACAACCTTAAAGAGCACCGCTGCAACCAACGTATGGCCGTGTCAGCTATATTAGGGAGAGGTTAGCGGCATCTGTTTTGACAAAAAATCCGGCACAAAATCAAGCCGAATTTTTAACAGACAAGAAAATATGATTGTCATATCATCAACCTCAACAACAGACAGAACAGACAATCAGTCAAAGCCTATATTCTTTGTCTGAATTCGGAAGGCGACAAGCCTTCTTCTTTTTTAAAGAACTTGCCAAAACCCGATTGGTTGGGAAATCCCAATTCCGTAGCTACCTGTGCAATGGTCATTTCTGACGCTATCAGCATTTTCTTTGCTTCACCCATCAAGAAGAAGGCTATCAGCTTGCCTGCACTTTTATTGGTTGCGGCACGTGTGACGGCACTGAGATATTTGGGCGTTACACAAAGTTTGTCTGCATAAAATTCCAGACGGTGTTTTTCCTTGAAATTTTCAGCCAACAAGTGCAGAAACTGAGACACCAATTCGTCAGCACGCTTCAACGCAATGGGCTTGGACTTGACGTGCGATGATATCTGCCCGTTCAGCCACATGGCCAATGCTGAAAGCAGGCTGACGGTTATTTCTTTCTTGAATTGGTTGTCTTTAGCATTGATGGCATCAAAGAGAATGCTCCACATCTTTTGAAAAAAGACGACTTCATCATCTGAAAGGCTCAAAATGGGATTTTCAGAAATAAAAGTAAATACATCACTTAACGGAAGTGCTTTCCGGAAAAAACGTCCTTGCACCAAGCTTGAAGCAAAAACTATCAGTTGAATGTCAAAATCGGGACTGATGTCCTGCAGCCTCACGCTCGGTCCCGGATAAAACAAGATTACATCGTTTTTTCGGATTGCCATAGTAGATTCTTTCCACTTCATCGTGGCAGTTCCGCTTTTGCAAACGGCAAGAGCCGAATGGCTGGTCAATTCGTTTGAAGCATGTTTACTGAACAGTTTGTGATTTATCCCTTCAGCAACAATTAAATCATAATCACCGTAAACTATATAGTTTTCGAAATCTTGCGATGACAATTCCCTTTTGCCCATATCGAACTTATTTCTGTATTAATCACGGCAAAGGTAGCGAAAAAAGGGAAAAAGGCCTATTTTTGCCGACAAAATGATATTGCTATGTGCCGGGCGGCAGCATAAGCCGTGGTCCAGGCCGCTTGCAGATTGAATCCTCCGGTCACGGCATCGACATCAAGAGCCTCTCCTATGATATAAAGGCCGGGGTAGTCGGTACTTTCCATGCTGTTTGAACTAACGGCCGACAAGGACACGCCACCGCAGGTAACGAATTCGTCTTTGTTAGCTGCCTTTCCCCCAATCATATATTCATCGTTGGTCAAAGTATTGACCAATTTATTCTGCTGCTTTTTCCCTATGTCGGCACAGACCACAGCCGGTTCTATGTCCGCGCGCATCAGCAAATGCTGCCATAAACGGCCACTCAAACCGGGCCATTTGACAGAACCTGTTTGTTTGAGGCAATTGTCCTGAACGGCCTGCCGCAAAAGCATGCGAACCCGTTCTTCATCCCGGCCGGTCCAATTGACAGAAAGAAGTGACCTGTATTTGTTGTCCGACAGATATCGCGCGGCATATGACGAGAGTTTGAGCACAGCCGGCCCGCTCAATCCGAAGTGAGTCACCAGCAAATCGCCCCGGGCGCTGAATTTCGTGCCGGGCAGCCGCACGATGGCTTGCGGACACGCCATGCCTGATAGGGCACACAATTGGGGCTCGCGAATTGTAAACGCGAATAGAGAAGGTATGGGAGGCTCTGTCTTCAGCTGAAGCCCCAAAAATGTTCCACATTCCATCTGTTCAGAAATGCCCCCGACAGCCATAATCACAACATCAGCCTGTATCTTTGTTTTCATAGTCGCAAAATGCAAGCTATATCCGCCGCCCGAAGGCAATATGCGTTGCAACCGATGCGAAGTAACGACCGTAACACCCAAACGGAGGGCTTCATCCACAAACATTTCCGTGATTTCGGCAGCACGATTGGAAACGGGAAACACCCGTCCGTCGTCTTGTGCATACAATTTTACGTGGTGCCGCTCAAACCATTTCCATACAGCGCTTTGGTCTAACTCGTAAAAACATTTTTTCATTAGGCGGGCACCACGCGGATAAACATCCTGCAAGTTCTTCACACCGGCAAATGTATTGGTAAGATTACAGCGTCCACCACCTGTCAAGGCCAATTTGGAGAGAACTCTCGCCTGCGCCTCATAAATCGTAACCGCCACATCAGGCCTTCTTTCCTTCAGTGCAATGGCAGCAAAAAATCCGGCTGCACCTCCGCCTATAATGGCAACTTTCGGGCTTTCATTCATGATAAAGTCGATTGAACCGGCAAATTTAAGGAAAACTACAATCGGTGCCCCAATATCACAACGATTTTATGGAGTATTCAAGTCTTTTTGTTCAAAATAGTTGCACACGCATCAGCACGATTGCAACAATTTACATTAACTTTGCATCAACAAATATTGATTGAACAATGAGGACATACTTAGTTACCGGTGCTGCCGGCTTTATCGGTTCCAATTACGTGAAATACCTGCTGAAGAACTACGATGACATAAAGATTGTTATTCTCGATGCTCTCACCTATGCAGGATTTTTTGGAACCATCGAGAAGGATATCGACAACGAACGATGCTTTTTCCATAAAGGCGACATCGGCGACAAGGAACTGGTCAACAGGCTGTTCGGGGAATACAAGTTCGACGTAGTCGTCAACTTTGCAGCTGAGAGCCATGTGGATCGAAGCATTGCCAATCCTCAATTGTTCCTGCAAACCAACATCCTCGGCACACAGACGCTGCTCGAAGCCGCACGCACGGCATGGGTCAACGGAAGCACCCCCGAAGGCTATCCTACATGGAGAAAAGGCGTACGTTTTCACCAGGTATCGACCGACGAAGTCTACGGAAGCTTAGGAGCCAAAGGTTTCTTCACGGAACAGACACCGCTATGCCCACACAGTCCTTACAGTGCCTCGAAAGCAAGTGCCGACATGGTGGTGACTGCCTATCGCGACACTTATAAGATGCCAGTCAGCATCACCCGTTGTTCTAATAATTATGGCCCCTACCAATTTCCCGAAAAACTGATACCTTTAATCATCAACAATATCCTTTCTGGAAAATCGTTACCCGTATACGGAAAAGGAGAAAACATCCGTGACTGGCTTTATGTGGAAGACCACTGCAAAGCCATCGAAGCAGTTATACGCCACGGCCGGGATGGCTCAATCTACAATGTGGGTGGGCACAATGAGATGAAGAATATCGACATCGTCAAACTCATTATACATACCATACACGACATCATGCAGGAAGAGCCACGCTATCGTGTACTGTTAAAAGGCGGGAGCAACGACGAAACGGCTATCAGCCGGATAAACGAAAGTCTGATCACTTACGTGAAAGACCGTCTGGGACATGACCAGCGTTACGGAATAGACCCCACGAAAATCAGCAACGAGCTCGGATGGTTACCCGAAACGACCTTTGCCACAGGTATTGTAAAAACCATCCGGTGGTATCTGGACAATCACAATTGGACAGAAGCCGTGACAGAAAGTGATTATCAGGAATACTATCAAAAGATGTATGGTGCGAAATAGGCCTGATTACAAATCAGCAGCACTATCTGTTTCCCTCTGAAATGGGAACTTGTATAAAATCATTTGTCATATCCGCGGCATAAGAGCTGCGGATTTTCCAATTCTGCGGATACAGGTTGTTGGCGCGGTTTCCCAAATTGTTAACAAAGCCCAGAGGAAAGCCCTTATAAGTCAGCAGAACATAACCGCGCTCACAATCTGCCGGCAAGGAAAGGGAAAGACGGCGCAGATAATTCAATGCCTCTTTGCGATTTACCTCACACACGGGAAAAGCTTTGCGGTTTAAATATGTACTCAAGGCCAGCCCCTGATGAGGCATTTGCTTTCCACCTTTCAGCATAGCGACAGGTATGCTGACCGAAAGCACGCGGCATGCAGCCGAAAGCTGTCCGAAATCGGCCGCCACGGCATCGGGAATGGCAAATACAGTACCCGTCCTTTCCCACTGCCGCCACGTATCTACACGATTGTCAAGCCAGCATCCGAAACTTTTTTTCAAAGGAGCAAGCGCCTCCCTACCCTTACGGCCTGCCGCTACAGCCTCTCCGCCTTTCTTGCGAAGCAACGCCAAAAAGAAACCTTCGCCATCGGCTCTTGAAGGAAGAAAACGGCAAACAGAGAACGATGTCCCCTTCAACAGGTTTCCCGTAACGCCCCAGTTCTCGTTCACCTTGATTTCAACCGCTTCGGCCTGAAGTTCCCTACAAATACGTTCCACATTGCGCTCGTTTTCATCCGTATTGTAGGTACAGGTACTGTATATCAAATATCCGCCCTCAGCCAAGGCAGGCCACACACTGCGTATGATGTCCATCTGTCGTTCCGCACAGGCTGATACGGCTGCCAATGACCATTGTGACACTGCCCCTGCATCCTTACGAAACATGCCCTCGCCCGAACAGGGAACATCGGCAGCAATCACATCGAAGAAACCTCTAAGAGAAGAAAAATCCGAAGGATAATCATTTGTCACCACCACCGAAGCATTCCCCCATTTCAACATGTTTTCAAGCAACACCTGCGCGCGTGCCGCCACCGGTTCGTTGCATACCAACAACACATCTTCATCCAACAGTGAGCGCAGCAAAGTAGACTTGCCTCCCGGTGCAGCGCACAAATCCAGCACACGGCGCGGTCGCCCTACATGGCGCAAGGCCTGCTCTATAAACATCGATGATGGCTCTTCCACATAATAAGCTCCCGCATGCAACAAAGGGTCGAAAGTGAAAGCAGGCCTTTCTCGCAGATACATTCCGGAGGATGACCAGGGAACACGCTCCAACCGGTCAGCGGCTCGTGCGCCCTTGGCTGCATTGGGACGAAATGCCGTACGGGGAGGTTCGTCAAGAGAAGCCGAAAAGGCAGCAAAGCCCTCTGTACCGAGTAACGACACCATTTGTTTTTCAAAATCTACAGGCAATTGCATAGAAGTTTCTTTTTGGCTGCAAACTTACGACAAGATTTCGGTAATAAGGGTATCTATGACCTATTATCCTTGACAAAGGAAGCGTCATTACAATCATAAAGCTCCCGAAATTTGAAAATTTCGGGAGCTTTATGACCTTTAGTACAAACCGTCAATGTCCGGATTATCCTACTATCGCTTCCTTAATGCACTCCACAATATATTTCACATCTTCATCGGTCACCCAGGGACCGGCAGGCAGACAGAAACCGACTTTAAAGATTTCCTCCTCAATGCCGTTGGTGTAGACAGGCGCACCGGCATACACCGGCTGCTTGTGCATCGGTTTCCATACAGGACGGCACTCTATCTTCTTATCAAGCATAAACATACGCAATGCCTCCACATTCTCATTCGGTTGGCAATCCGTCACGGCCGTGTCTACGGCATGAATAACACCGGCAGCTCCACCTACAGCCGTCTTGATAACTTCCTTATAGGCTTGCTCCTGACCTTGTATCTTCACGCCCTTGTCGAGCGTGGCAGCGCAAAGCCAAAAGTTGGCATCATAACGTTTGTCGCCCGGCTGTTTGTGGATATGCACGCCCGGCACGTCTTTCAACAACTCCTCATAAAGTGCTTGCACGTGCTTGTGATGAGCGATGTGGTCGTTCAACACCGTCATCTGGCCGCGGCCGATACCGGCACACACATTACTCATACGATAATTGTAACCAATGGCTGTATGATGATAGTAGGGATAGGCATCGCGGGCCTGAGTGGCATACCACATGATATTGTCGGCCTCCTCCGCATTGCGGCATATCAAGGCTCCGCCACCAGATGTGGTAATCATCTTGTTGCCATTGAACGACAGCACACCATACTTGCCGAAAGTTCCCAATACCTGTCCGTTGAAACGTGAACCCAGACCCTCGGCTGCATCTTCTATCACGGGAATACCATACTTGTCGGCTATCGCCATTATCTCGTCTATGCGGTAAGGCATTCCATAGAGAGCAACAGGTATAATGGCTTTCGGTAGTTTGCCTGTCTTCTCCTTACGGTCTACAATGGCTTTCTCCAGCAAAACAGGATCCATGTTCCATGTCTCTCCCTCAGAACCTACGAACACAGGCTTTGCACCAAGATAAGTAATAGGATGCGAAGAAGCACAGAAAGTAAAGCTCTGCACCAACACCTCGTCGCCGGCCTTCACGCCACAGCCTATCAAAGCCAGATGCACCGCTGCCGTACCGGCCGAAAGACATACCACCTTGCGATCTAATGCCCCCTCTGAATCTCCCCCTAAAGGGAGAGACTTGGCCACACGCAGAATCTCAAGAACGGTATTATCTGTATCACATAATACCTGTTCGTTGGTAAAGCGCAGTTCCGTATAGCCCAAATCCCGAAGACGTAAGGTCCGTTCCTTGTCACGTTTCATTTGTTCGGGCATACGATGATAGCCACCATCCAACTCTATAACCAGTTTCTTCTCGTTACAGTAGAAATCGACTATAAAATCTTCGATAATATGTTGTCGGCGGAACTTCAGTCCGATCCCTTTAGCTTTCAGAACATTCCAAAGCACACACTCCGCTTCGGTAGGATTTTTCCTGTTCTCCTCAGAAAAACTCTTCAGCAAACCATAAAGCAACGGATCAGCCGTATGCACACCCAAATCCTTCCCTTTAGCAGTACCAGCCCCCTTCCCTTCAGGGGAGGGCCGGGGAGAGGCCTTGGGCTGGGGAGAGACCACAAATTTCTCCAAATCCTTCTCGAAAGCATTCACGTTCGGACCCATCGGAACCACCCAATTGGTATCAAACGCCTCCTTCACGTATTTCTGCTCTATTCCGGCCTCACTCATATGGGCCAGACAGAGATAAATTGTTTTTCTTTCTTCCGACATTGTTTATAATATAATTAGTTCAACTTGATTTCTAATTTCAGCAATTATTTCCTTGGATAATTTCGTTTTTCAACAGATTATTTCTTTGGAAAATTTCGTTTTTGCGCTGATTATTTCTTTGGATTATTTCATTTAACTACCTTTGCAGCTAAAACAGAGCATTCTACATGTATTATAAAAGAAGCATAGATCTCTATCTTACTGAGTGGGCTTCGCGTAGCACTCACAAGCCCATTCTGCTACGTGGGGCACGCCAGGTAGGCAAGTCATCCGCAATACGTCATTTAGGCAAACAATTTGAATGTTTCCTGGAACTGAACCTTGAAATGGAACCGCAATACAAAAAGATTTTCAAGCCGGACCTCAATGTCAATCGTATCGTCAGCCAGATATCCGCCATGGCAGGCATAAAGATTGAAGAAGGCAAAACGCTGCTCTTCATAGATGAGATTCAGGAGTGTCCCGAAGCCATTATGTCGCTGCGCTTTTTCAAAGAGATAATGCCTAACCTGCACGTCATTGCAGCCGGTTCGCTGCTGGAGTTTGCCCTTGCCGACCTGCCCACGTTTGGAGTTGGCCGCATCCATTCCATGTTTATGTATCCATTGACTTTCGATGAGTTCCTACTCGCAAATGGAGAGGATTTGCTAATCAATGCCCGTAACACTGCATCTGCAAAGGCTCCGCTGCCACAACCGTTGCATGAAAAGCTGGTAAGTCTGTTTCGTACTTACATGCTTATCGGCGGTATGCCCGAATGTGTTGCCAAATGGATTGAAACCCATGACTACCTGCAGTGTCAGGAAGTGCAAGACGACATACTCGTCAGTTATGAGGATGATTTTCCCAAATACAAGAAAAAAGCCGATGTAAACCTTCTCCGCAGTGTATTGCGTAACGCAGCGATACAGGCCACCAAGAAATTTGTTTACTCCAAAGTAGGCGACTATAAAACCTATGAGGTAAAAAATGCGCTCAACCTATTAGTTCTCGCAGGCTTGCTCATTCCGGTAACACTTACCAAAGCCAATGGCATACCATTAGGCAGCGAAGCCGATAATTCCTATCGCAAAATGCTCTTTTTCGACTGTGGACTAATGCTGCGGCTCTTGGGCATCACCATGGGTGACACAACCACGCTCACCACACAGATTCTCACAGCAACAGCAGCCGACCTCGTAAACAAAGGCATCATGGCAGAACTGGTTGTTGGTTTGGAACTGCTTCATTATATGACACCCAATCTACGGCACGAACTATACTATTGGACACGCATAGCCAAGAACTCACAAGCAGAGGTTGACTATTTACAAATATCACACCTGACGATTCTTCCCATTGAGGTCAAGGCCGGAAGCCAAGGAGGGATGAAGAGCCTTTGGTCGTTCATGCGCGAAAAACACCTCACAGAAGCCGTCCGATGCTCCCTTGAAAATTTTGGAGAGTTCATCTATATCGACAAAGAAGATAACAATGCCGCCCGTCATGTCCGCATTTGCCCGTTGTATGCCATTTCGCAGATTGGCAAATACTCAGGCCCAGGAAGCAGCCTTAGTAATGCAGAGATCAATGCCGTAAGAGAAGCAAAGCAACAAAAGCCGTAATCCATACTACATGCTGTAATTGGCACCAACATTCTTAATACAGTATAAAGCCTTTTAAAGAGAAACTGTCGGCCCCTATAGCAACTGAAAGGCATCAGACATCAAATCAGACTTACGAGTAATCACAACATCGTCATACATCATCATGATAATATCCTCATCATACTGCCCTATGACTGATTTGTTTTCTATGCCATGCATATTATTAAGAATCAGCTTGACAAAGTCAACACCTGCACCATACGCATGGAGATAAGCCCCTCCAAAACGAGGATTGATTTCCGAAAGGTAGTATTCACCATCCTTCTTGAAAAAATCCATATCGCAGGGGCCATTCAATTCCAATACGGAACAAACCTGTTCTATGAAATCAAAAAGTTTCGGGTCTTTGAACGATATGGTTTTGCTTGCACCACCAATACGGCTCTCTATCTTATTCTTACTAAATATCGCTACAGGCTTGTGACTCAAACAATCGACATATACATCCGCATCGCAGTCTCCACCTGTCATCATTTCCTGAATGATATACTTGAACTTTCCGTCATTAAATTTTTCCTCTGCCGATTCCCAACTTTCAACCTTTCCGATTCCCACACTTCCACTGCCGGACACCGGCTTCATAAATACCGGAAACGAAATCTCTCCTTTAGCTATCCCGTCTTTCAGCCCCTCAAGAGAATTATATGTGAGAACCGTTCTCACGCCTTTTGAACGCAAATGCTTGAACATCTCATATTTGTCAAAACACAGATGAGCCGTCCAATCTGCCGGACAAAGAGGCAATATATCTTTAGCGACAAGCTCCCTTCGATGGCTTGCAAGTATTTCAATTTCGGGATCTATCACGGTAGTAATTGCTTTCACTTCGTTTTTGTCACAGATTTCGAGCAGTTTGCCAAAATAATCCGGTGCATCTATACGGGGCACCAGATAAGTCTCGTCTGCGAAAAAAAGTGCAGGAGCCACAGGACTTGAGTCTGTAGCAATGATTTTTCCGCAGCCTTCCATAGACTTGCGAAAATCCATCAACAGTTTGGCTCTCCGGCCGACACTGCAAAATAAAATATTGTCCATTTATATTATGGGATTATTTGATTGAAGTTTTTTGTAGGAATTCTTTTGCCGTCCATTTTTCACGGATAAGCTTATATCCATTGCTTTCCGAAACATATACATTGGGAAAATAACGGATAAACAAAGGTGTAAGGCACATCGTATAAGCACCGACATTGCGGTATAGAATTCTGTCACCCACACTCAGCAGCTGTTTGTCCTCCAACGTGAAGAGTCTGTCGTATTCCAAGCATGTGCATCCGGAAACAATCTGCTTTTTTACGCATGGCGTATCGTGCTGACGTATCTCTTCGACAAAGTAACTTGATTTTTTGAAAAACGGATCAATGTCGTTTCTGCTTCCGTCAGTAGTGATAAACCAGCTATTAGGCTCCACCTGCTTGGTATCTATCACTTCGCTCAAAAAAGAAAAACATGAAGCAACAAGAGCATTGCCCGGTTCAACAATGATACGCAAATCCGCAAGTCCGTTCTCGTTCAATATTCTGTAAAACGCATCACTATACTGCTGGTAAGTCGGTTTGCCGGAAAAAATTCCGAAATAACCGCCTCCTACATCCAAATACTCTACATCCAGATTATATTTCTTGATTATGCCACAGGCATATCTTACCGAATTTTCATAGAATCTCACGCTACGGCTATGAGCCGTCCTGTGTATATGGAGACCTGCAAGTTCAACATTAGGCACAGCCGCTATGAATTCGATGGCATCGATAAATTCTCCTGTTTCATCGGAAAATCCGAACCGACTGTTATCATTGTCGCCGTCTGCATCTTCAGGTGAAACACTGCTGATGTTTATATTCAACCTGATGCCAACCTTGTAATTATTTGCAGCTTCCGGTTCCAGCTCTTCAAGCCAATGAAGCTCACGCTTGGTTTCGATATTTACGATTGCTCCATTTCTTACTGCATCCAAAAATGTTTCCTTGCTTTTCATGGGACCATTGTAAATTATTTGATCCGGACGAAAGCCGCAAAATACAGCCAATTCATATTCGTCATGTGAAACCACCTCTGCGTACCCCCCCCATTTTAGATTTTTTTGCATACAATAGGGTGTAGAATTGGTCTTAACGGAATAGCCGACAACCACATCCTTAAAGTGCGATGCCAAAGCCTCATGAAAGCCCTTAAAACTACGTTCCAGCTCTTTGACATCAAGGATAAAACAAGGTGTCTCCAAATCCGCGCAATTGTCAATTTTTGCCATCGAACAGCGGCATTGTATACTTCTTTCCATCTATGTTGTCATTTTCTATATCTGCACGCCTAAGTACTTTCATCGCTGTAGTCCAGACAATCCGACAATCCGTCATAAAAGACACATGATCTACATACCATACGTCAAGCTCAAACTTCTTTGTCCACGTGAGATTGTTCCGTCCGTGACATTGCGCCCAGCCCGTAATACCGGGGCGCACATCATGTCTTCTTGCCTGTTCCTCGCTGTATAGCGGAAGATATTCCGTCAGCAAAGGACGAGGACCGATGATTGACATATCACCTTTCAGCACATTGATGAGTTGCGGCAGCTCGTCAATACTCAAACTGCGCACAAGCGATCCGAATTTTGTTATCCGTTGAACATCGGGAAGAAGTTTTCCGTCAGGACGTTTCTTTTCATTCATTGTCTTGAACTTGATTATCTTGAATGTTCGTCCTTTATATCCGGGACGTTCCTGCGTAAAAAACACTCCTGCACCGTCATTGAATATCCATAATAAAAATGAGACCAATAACAAAAACGGCCATATCACCAACAACACGCACACAACGATGGATATATCAAGCAAGCGTTTTACATATCTTTCATACATATTCTATTCACTCCTTATAGTCATCTTTAGTTCCCCACAGTTGTGCCATCGGCTCGGTTTCCATTTCGTGCTTGAAGTCACGCAACCAATCAATGTAGCTGTATCTCGGCCTGTAGGAAGGAAAGTCTGCAAATGTCTTGGTCATGTCGAACGCATTCTGCAACGGGTCAGGTTTTTCGGGACAATAAACAATCGGAGACGGATTGTCTTTCGGTGAAAACACTTCTATAATTCCCATAATCTGCTCTTCGAGGGAAACCTGCCAGCCATTGCCGCAGTTATAGCATCCGCCCGGTTTGTCCGACTCAATGCAGGCTTGCACAAGACGGACAAAGTCCTTTATATATACCATTTCCTTTGCCTTTTTGTACCCCCCCCCAAATTTCTATTGGAAGACTACGGCTTGCCCTGTCCATCAGCATACGGTAAGGCATCATGCGACGCTTATAATTTGCATAATGGTAGGGATTTGGATGGTATTGGTATATAGTAAAGAAACGCAAGGCAAAGAATTGAAAACCGAACTCTGCCTGGAAATGCTCCATCAAATCCACGGCCGCATTCTTGGCTATCGTATAAACGGCATGATCTCCCGTCAAAGGAAAATGACGCGGAGCATCACATGGTATGATGCTCCCATTGTTATGATACTTTGCCATGTCTGAAGGCGTCTGGGGAAAAACTATTTTCTTACACCCTATACTTTTCATCCATTCCAATACATTCAACGTTCCTATCGTTATCGATTCAAACAAATCGACAGGATCATAAGCATAGCGCGAAGGCAAAGAGCTTGCAAAATGAGCCACGGCAAATATGTCTTGAGTCGGCAAGACATCAAACGATTTCTTGTCTTCAACATTCACCGAATAATAGCTCATACCTCTGTCTGCGAAAAAACCATTATCGCTTGCCCTATGCCCGACGGCTATTACATCATAACCCTGCTCATGCAAATGCAAAGAGATATAGGCACCCAGATTTCCTGTAGCACCAAAAACCACAACTTTCTGTTTCATCTATATTTTGTTTTAAAATTCATCTGTTGGAGCAATGCATTTTCGCCATGTCGTAAAACTTTGCTAACAACAATGCATTGTGTAACAAGATATCTTTCCTGAGCTTTTTCCAAATAGTGTCGTGATTTATTGCAGCCGCTCCTTTTCTGTTTGCACTTTTACCCTTGTATTTTATAGGACCAAGTCTTGGTCGATATAAACCAAGCCCTGATTCTTAAAAACCAAGACTTGATTACTAAGAATCAAGACTTGGTTTTACAATTATCAGCAGTGTTTTCGTAATATACAACCCGACAATTGCAAACCGGCATGGAGATACTGCAACATCCTCTCTAAAATTTTTACACGGCATTACGCAACATTACGGGTGCAGGCATCAAAATTACCCCCCCCCAAGTGAATAAGTATTCATTGACTTCTTTTTGTTCATATTCTTTTCTCCATCCTTTATTGCCACCTTCGCAGGACAACCATAAGCAGTCACATTATCGGGAATATCTCTGACTACCACGCTTCCGGCACCAATCATGCAGTTCCTGCCTATCTTTCGGCATTGAATCACCGACGAACCAACACCAACCCACGTGCCTTCTCCCACATGCGTACCGCCACTGACGTGTGCACCGGGAGCTATGTGGCAATAGTCATCTATCACGCAATCATGGCCGACGGTAGCTCCCGTATTGATAATACAATGCCTGCCTATCACGGCATCCGCATTGATGACGGCCCCCGGCACGACCACCGTTCCCTCACCGATTCTTGCCGACGGCGAAACAGTAGCACGCGGATGAATGGCCGTGCCAAATCTAATGGAAGAATTATTGGCCTTCAACCGTTCCACAATCATCTTGCGTATTCTGTTCACGCCTATGCTCACAATCACGGGCGAAAGCCCCGCAGCATCGTGCAGCACGGGGCGGCCGCCACACTCGCAGACATCGGGGTTGTCGTCGACAAAAGCATCGACAGTTCCGCCATTAGCTTCAACAATTTCCTTAACGACCTTACCATGGCCGCTTGCTCCAAATAAATACATACACAATACTATTTATTATCGTACATCACATCAATTATAAGTGATATAAATCAGTTGTGCCCGTTGAAAGCATCCATCGTAGCCGATGTGCCCGTTGTGGTATTGATATCTTCACGGCAAAACACCTTCTTGATGGTAATGAAAATCACCTTCAAGTCGGTCATCAACGAACAATGGTCTACGTACCACACATCCAATTTGAATTTCTCGGTCCACGTAATGTTATTCCGCCCGTGACACTGTGCCCAGCCGCTGATTCCCGGTCGCACCTCATGGCGGCGCATCTGCTCCTTGCTGTAAAGAGGAAGATAATAAGTCCTCAGCGGCCTCGGCCCTATCAGTGCCATATCACCCTTCAGCACATTGACGAGCTGCGGCAACTCATCAATAGAAGTAGAGCGCACAAAGCGTCCCACCTTAGTCAGACGGTCGGCATCGGGCAACAGACGGCCGTCCTTGTCCTTCTCGTCCGTCATCGTCTTGAACTTGATAATCCTGAAGATTTTTCCGTCCTTCCCCGGCCGTTCCTGAAAGAAGAGCGCCCCCGCCCCCTTGTTGGCAAAATGCAACCAAATGGTAACCGCAACCAAAATCGGGCTGAGACAAACCAGTGCGACAAGCGCAATCCAGAAATCAAAAAACCGCTTAAAAAAATGTTTGTACATATCGTTTCGGCTAATTTATTTTAGATGTTTAATTATTGCATCGTATGTATGTTGCACCAAATAATTGGACTTCAAGAATTCATACCCCCGTTCACCCATAGCTTCAATATCTGCTTTCAGCATCCGGTTCACAGCATCTGTAAACGCATTTACATCATTACTGGGAGCATATAAACCGAAACCGTTCTCCTCGGCAATCGAACCTGTATCACAATTCGGATCAGTACAAGCAATAACCGGCATCTTATATTCCAAATACGAAAGCAGACGGCTTGGGAAATTGGGAATCGTAAAACGATAGTCAAGAAATATCAGGCCCACCTGACAGGCACGCACCAACCGGTCGTAATCTGCCTTGGGCAATCCCTTCATCACCGTCACCGCCTTGGGCCTACGCTCCTTATACCAATCAGCCAACCGCTGATAGTACGTTCCCGAACCCACCACGACAAAATTGCAATCCTTTCGATCGGCATTTGCCTCCAAACATTCCATCAAAAACGGAATACCTTGAGGAATACCCAAATTGCCACCGTATATAAAAATAGGCCTATCCGTAGGCAATCCATATTTATCGAGTATGACAGAAGCCTCTCCCTTTAGGGGGAGGTTGGAGGAGGCCGGCAATTCAATACTATTAGGAGCCATTTCCACCTTATCAGCACATACCTCAGGATTATGCTCCAACACATAACGCACATTGGCAGGACTCATACATCCGATAAAATCGGATATACGGTAGAGTTCCTTTTCCTTACGACGGAACATACTATAAAGCACACCCTTGACACCCGTTTTCGAGAGCAGTCCCATATCGACCGCATTCTGTGGAAATATATCTTTCAGCAGCAAATAGGAGACAGCTCGCGGATTCCTTCTTTTTTCAGCCTTTATAATGCCGGTAAAAGTAATCGGAGGAGTGCTGTAAAGAATCAGATCAAAACCTATACCCATGAAATATTTTCTTATCGCCCATTTAAAGAGAGAACCAACAAGAAGTTGTCCGATACCCTTTTCTACAACATTTGATTTCTGCAGATTCAGTGTTTTGACCCTCAGTATATGGACACCGTCATTTTCCTCCAACGCAGTATTCCTCCCCTCACGTCTTTCACAAGGGAAAACGATATATACCTTATGCCCCTCATCACGGAACTTACGCATCAAATCAGAATAAATTCCACGCTCCGATATATTCGCCAATCCGGAGGACATCGTAAGAAATAGGATATTCATTCACTTAAATCTTCTATCACTTTTGTTTCACAACTTACTCACCCACGAAAGCAGCAAGTTCTTGTATCATATTACAAAGCCCGGTTTTTTCCCGCCCAAGGCAATCCACTCATATACCTGCTTGTTTTTTGCTGCCACTTGAATATATTCATAAGTTCTCTGAATATACATACTGCCTCGTTGCCCCATATCATAGAGTACATCAGTTCCCATGTTAATGGCTTGGGTTACTGCTGATACAAGGTTTTCAAGGCTCAAATCAATACACCATCCAAGTTTCTTGTCGTTAAGTTCTTGCCATGGTGTTCCGTTGGTTGTAATAACAGGTACACCACACGACATTGCTTCGGCTATTACCATCCCAAAATTTTCGCTGTAAGTCGGAAGGACAAACAATGAAGATTCACAATACAGCCTATGCTTTGCTTCACCGAATGCAGGAGGTATAATCTTGACACATGCGTCCAATCCCTTATCTCTGATTATCTCTTTTAGATGGTCAATATACGTTTCTTCACCGTTACCTGCTATAACCACACTCCAATCAGGATATTTATCATGCAATCTGACCCAAGCCTCAATCAAAAACTCTATGCCTTTCTTCTCATGGATTCGTGAAAGGAACAATATCTGTTTCTTCACTCTGCATTTCGCATCCAACGAACGGCATTGATATTCTGACACATCAATGCCATTCGGAATAATGGCAATGGGGGCATTGATGCCAAGAGCACGGATATTATCAGCTTCCATCCTCGCAGTGGCAAGGATACATGCAGCTTTCTGTAAGTCGCGTTTTTGATAAAGATAAAATGCAAGCAACTTCTTCAATCGCTTCTGCTTCATTGACCAAGGTTCAAGGCAACCGCGTGGTGACATCATATAAGGAATCTTATGCTTTCGGGCTACGTATGCCATTTTGCTATATAATGGCGACCACAGATTCTGGCCATGAATCAGATCATAATGTCCTTCGAGAAGGACTGTTTCCAAATCCTTGATGGATATATTTTGTGGAACAGTTTTGACCTTCACAGATGTTCCGTCAATGAGATGCGTATTCATCTCTGCTGAACGCCCTGCCAAAAGCGTTGTTTCAACCCCTATCTGCGAAAGTCCTTTGGCCAAGATTGGAACACTGCGAGATGGGCCTCCATCTTTCTTGTCTATTGAATTGGTAAATATGCAGACTCTCATATTTTTAGCTCTTAAAACTTGTATCATGCGATTTGCAAAGACTGAAATACCCCACCCAAAGCACAAGGTACACTATTGAATAGGATATAGAGATCAGCCACATAAATGTTATAATAGGCAGATCCATTCTTTTACTCACCATATATACGGCACTTGCTGCCACAATCAAGAAAATATTCAAGCTTAATTCGATTTGTTGCTTGCCGAATATTGTAAACAATCCGGAAAAAGACGTTGCTACCATTCTGATTGCATACATCAGACACAGACATTTGATATACTCACCTGCCACTTCATACCCTGATCCAAACACAAAACAAGAAAACTGTGGAGCTATTGAATATAAAGCACTAAATATCAACCCGGAAACAAATAAAAGCGAAAAGGATATTTTGACGAATTTAGGCAACACCTTGTTATGTAGATTCACATCCTCACTTATCTGTCTGTAGAACACCTTGCTCACATTGGCCGTAATAAATATCATAGGAACTTCCAGTAGCCTTGCCCCTGCCGAATAATACCCCAATTGCTCTGTTGAATAAAGCATGGAAATAAAAAGGATTACAAGCGACGTACAGAATGAATTTAAAAATTGTGCAGGAACCAGATACAGTATCTGTTTTTTACCTTGAATCAATACATCTTTGAAAACCGTATAATCCAATACCTTTCGTTTCTTGAACTTCTGTACATATTCATTTGTCTGTTTTTTCAGTCCCGATATTGGAGCCAACGCATATCCGGCCACCTGTCCAAGTGCTCCCAACGACAGCATTCCTGATAATACTTGAATGACTCCTCTCGTCAATTCGCGAAGTATGCCAATAAGACCTATTATCTTATACTGGCTGTATCTGTTGTTGTAACTGATGAACAGGAATCTGATGCCATTGGTTAATACCATTATCGGAACAGTAAAAATTATCGGTCCATATTGATAAAAAACATTTGCATGCATCAAATATCCTCCACCTATCACTAACAGTAAAAGCGTGGACATAAGAACAGTAATTATAATGCAGACATCAGTGATGTACTGCGCACGATTATCATCCGCATCTGATGTTATCAGTAAATCCAGCTTCAATGATGCTACCGGAATAACAATATTTGCCATACTAACTAAGTATGTAAAAACGCCAAGTGTCTCAACAGGAACGATCCTCGTGAGTATCGGCTGAATAATTACATTTATCATCTGCGCCGCTACAGTAGCGGAACACATCAGTGCGGTATTTCGAAATAATTTGTTGTTAAGTATTTTATGCATACCTGCATTTTATCCATCTAAATTCTTTATTAGTCTTGCTGGATTGCCTGCAATTATACAATGACCATGGGGGAAGGATTTTGTCACTACACTGCCTCCTCCAACTACTGTATTAGGTCCTAAAACGACTCCAGGAAGAATCAAACAGTTCATGCCAATCCATGTTTTATCTCCTACCACGACTTTCTTTCCTACTTGGTGCAAGTCTGGATTAAAATAATCATGATTAGCTGTTATTATTCCCGTATTTTGACCAATCCAACAATCTTTTCCTATGTATATTTCCTGAAACGCTTGAAAGTAACAACCGCTTTGCTGAAAAACATTTATTGAAGAAGGATCAAATGTAATTTTACCCCCCAAGAACTGTAGTATTTCTCCCAATAGGCCACCGCACTCCAAGCCTTCGCTGAAAAAAAGAACGTGGAATGGAACGTATTGACCAGATAAAACCCATTCGATACTCATCAAAAAATTTTCCACGCAAGTATTTCTTATCATAAAATAAAGAAAGCACGTTCTTAAGCACACATGATGTTACACGCGCATACAAGATTCTTCTAATCATATTTCTTTTCTATTACGAATTGTATGAATGAAAGGGTGATAAAAATAGTCACTAACTGCACTATTCTGAGTGTTGAAATTTCAAATGTAAACAATGTTACAATATAAAGGATGACATATTTAAACTGATAATTGCTTAACACCATCCTTTTGAAAGAATATGATATCACACATCCCAACAGCAACATGCCCAAGATAACACCAACAGAACCAAAATTAGCATACATTGCTCCAAACGTTTCTAACGGCCATGACGAGCCATCCAATTCACGTGTTGGCATTGGAGGATGAACATTTGTTCCATGAGCTATCGAATATAAATACATACCATCATCTACAGGCGGCTTGTTTGGGTAAAAAGAAGATGGAATGAATGCTGATGGCAAACTAAAAAAAGAAGCACCTTCCCACTTATCATGCTTATCAAAGTAATCGACAATTGAGACATAAAATGGCACATAAGACTCACTTACTAAGCTATTTGTCAATCCACCTTCGTTACTCATAAGATAAAAGCCTATTGGGTCTTTTACAAATTCATCAAACGCACCTGGACGCCTTAATTTGGAGTATGTAGTAAAGAATATGAGCACCATGCATGAAATCGATATTACTTTAACATTTAAAAAGCGCTTAATCTTTATAGGCTTAACCACAAAATGATATATAGCAACACTCTCAATCAACAACATTATCAAAGCTTTTCTTCCTCCCAATCCCACCATCAATCCAGCTAACACAATCAAAATTATATCCAATAACCTTATCTTGTCTTTTGTCCATCTTTTTGAATATACTAATATAAGTGGTGCGTAATTCAACAAAGACAACAACTTGGTTTCAAAATCCAAATCTTTAATCATTTCTATTCTTCGCCCAATATTACTAAGAAAATATACTATTCCACCTGTTTTAGACATTACCATAACAAAGCCTATCACACCTAATAAATAAAAGAAGTAGCCACAAATCTTATACCTACGACTTTTCAATCTATCTGTACTTTTGCCCATTGTAGCACGTCTTTTCTTTATCTTAATCATACTTATACCGCATAGCACCATGCAATATCCTATTGATTGCACTATTGTATATTTAAAGAAGACTTCGTCATCATATAATGAAGCTTCCAAGAAAAAATAACCTGCAATAGGAACGTTAGGAAGATAACTATAAACAATAGTCGGAATTACAATTTTCAGTATATATAAGACCGTAAACGCAATCGCAGGATTTAGAAAATCCTTTTTCTTGCTGGTTGAAAAATAGGCTATAACGGGTAATAATATTACTATGATTGAAATTATTCTCATACACGTAGTCTCCAATAGAATTCTACAATTAGTTCATTTTGAATTTTATACCAAAAAGTAAGCAGCATTGAACACTTTAAGGTCTTATGGTGTAGATTATTAAGTCCTAATTTGAGTGTTCATGCTTGAAGTGCTACACACTTTCTAATGACGCTTCTGAGTTGCAGCAAACGCTTTCGCAATTTGCACCCTTTTTACATCTGTATAAATTTCTCTTATACTTGCCTTCAGCTTATATAGATTCCTGCGAAGTTGTTTCTTAATTCCGGGCTCTCCAAGCACTTCTGCAGCCTTATATGCATAAGTGAGGTAGTTCCCGTAGGTTTTCTTACCCGTCATTACAAAACCATTATTGGTTTTCTTCCTAATGATGTGTCTGATAGAGCCAAGGCGAGAATATCGTTTATACATTTGATGTTCAAATGCCTTTACTTTAATGGAATTGTTAACAGAAATAGCCCATCGTTTGTACCTTCTTTTTGCCTTCCACATCTTGCGATAATATTTACACAAACCTGATGGCTTTATACGTATTTTTTCTCCGTCGAAAGAGAATCCAAGATATTCGATTTTCTTCTTTGTACTTTCTTTTTCATGAAAGCACAAAGCCTTGCCATTTATCTTATGTATTTCGTAAAGATTTGTTTTCTCTACCTGAATTTCGAGTTTTAGTTCTTGTATATGATTAATTATGTATTCACGCCAGTTATTTGCTTCACTTATTGGACAAACAACTACAATGTCATCAGAATAGCGTTTGTAAATACCTTTTGCAGCTTTGAGCTTTGATGCAACATCCTTGTCAAAGTCGTACATATATATATTTGCCAGAACAGCACTGATGGGCAAACCCTGAGGAATACCAGGGGCTTTTGTATTCTTTTGAAGATATCCACTCTGGCGTATTTTTTGCGTGTCTTTTCTATAGCAAAAAGCAACAGCGTTGGCATCTCTCATGTATTGGAGGCGTTTGACTTTTCTGTGTCTGTACTGCCCACTCGATTCACAGGGTATTTCGTCTTTGAACAGCGAAAATAAATTCTCGTCCGTAACGTATGAATACCTGGTAACATGCTTGTATACTTTATAGACATCTGCAGGCATATCATTGACACCAAGCATTTCTTTCCATTTCTGCTTTAATAGCTTATGATCCAGATTGTCAAAAAAGCCTTTTATGTCAAACGTTATGAGGGCTACTTCGTTGCCTTTTCTTATGCATGCCTTCACATACTGAAAAACATCACCGGCAATATGAATATTGCACTTGTTCCCTTTTCCGTCATGACACTTGATTTTTCTATAAGCCACAACCACATCTTGCAAATGTTCTCTCTTTACAAACTCTTCGTACTTCTTTTGAAGCTGGTTCGCATAATATGAAAATATCAGGGAATCGAAATGGGAAGCATAAGTCAGATTACGAACCTTTCTTATTGGCTTTTTTATTTTTGTTGAATCGTCTGACTTATATGTCTTATAAGAATGAGTAACGACTTCCCTCCTGATTAAGGGCAAGAACGGATGTGAGGCTATCTTTGAAGGATTCTTAATATACGAGATTGTTTTTCTTGCCTGTTGATACGTGACAGGAAGCCCAATATGTGGATAGTGTTTCAGTTTAAACCACTCTGGTAAAGAGTCATGTATTGATACCATAAAAAAGGAAAGTGCAACTGCTGCCGGACAAATTTGACTCCTAACGGAGACCTGATCTATACATTATCTGATCTACAATACCCTCACAGGATATCTGCCCGATTTTCGAAAATAAATATCGTATATTTGCATGTAATTGCGGAGATTACAAATAATCTATTCCATACAACTATGTTTATACAAATACTTGACATCATTCTTCAGGCACTAAGGCTTACTACAGTGATTAATCACTTACAAAGCAGTCTTAGCCTTGTACATAACAAATGCAATTGCATTTGGTTATTTGAAATAATGTCTCTCTGTTGACGTATCTCAACAGACGCTTGCGGCTTACTCGAGCCAAGAACAAATATAGTATAGACCCATAAACAGCAGCACACTTTCCTTATATAACGTTATAACTCATAAGCATATAACGCATCTTTGCAGCTTCTTAATAATTAACAAATGAACCTATTTTAATTCCCAAAGAGGACAAACCTCGTGATCAGTCTCTTCTGAAAATATCCCGCGTATACACCTTGTCTTCCACGTCTTTCAGACAGTCGTCAAAGCGGTTGGCGATGATGGCCTTGCTCTGTGTCTTGAACGCTTCGAGATTGTTTACTACCTTGCTGCCGAAGAATGTCGCTCCGTCTTCGAGGGTGGGTTCGTAGATGATGACCTCCGCACCCTTGGCCTTGATACGCTTCATGATGCCCTGGATGGCACTTTGGCGGAAGTTGTCCGAGTTGCTTTTCATGGTCAGACGGTAAACGCCGATGATGCAGGGGGCCTCTCCCCTGCCCTCCCCTGAAGGGTAGGGTGACGATTGCCACTGGCTGTTGTCGCTGTAGTCATACCAACCGGCTTTCCTCAACACGACATCGGCGATATAGTCCTTGCGCGTGCGGTTGCTCTCCACGATGGCTTCGATGAGGTTTTCGGGCACATCCTGATAGTTGGCCAATAACTGCTTGGTGTCTTTCGGCAGACAGTAGCCGCCATAACCGAACGATGGATTGTTGTAATGTGTGCCGATGCGGGGGTCGAGTCCCACGCCTTCGATGATGGCCCTTGAGTCCAGGCCTTTCACTTCGGCATAGGTGTCCAACTCGTTGAAATAGCTCACGCGCAGGGCAAGGTAGGTGTTGGCGAAGAGTTTCACGGCTTCGGCCTCCGTCATGCCCATGAAGAGCGTGGCGATGTTTTCCTTGATGGCACCTTCCTGCAAAAGGGCGGCGAAAGTCTTGGCGGCTTCTGCCAGCATCTTCACATCTGTCACCGATTGGATGGCCTTGTTTTCTTCCTCATACTCCTGGCTGTCAATCAGCTTCGGACAACCCACGATGATGCGGCTCGGATAGAGATTGTCGTAGAGCGCCTTGCTCTCGCGCAGGAACTCGGGCGAAAACAGCAGGTTGAACTTCTTCACGCCTTTCCCGGCATACTTCAAATAAAGGTTGCGGGTGTAGCCTACGGGGATGGTCGACTTGATGACCATCACGGCTTCGGGATTCACCTCCAATACCAAGTCAATCACTTCCTCCACATGACTTGTGTCGAAGTAGTTCTTCACCGGGTCGTAGTTGGTCGGAGCGGCTATCACCACGAAGTCAGCATCGGCATAGGCTGAGCGGCCGTCCAACGTGGCTGTCAGGTTCAGCGGCTTCTCTGCCAGATACTTTTCAATATAGTCGTCCTGTATCGGTGAAACCTTGTTGTTCAGTTTCTCCACCTTTTCGGGAATCACATCCACCGCCGTCACATGATGATGCTGCGACAGCAGCGTGGCAATGCTCAGTCCCACGT
>DJPH01000023.1 GCA_002439755.1 Prevotellaceae bacterium UBA6417
GCTGTCGCTATGTGCTTTACGTTTATTTATCGTTTCTGTCGGCATTTTTGTTAGCAAAGCCATTCTTCATCTTATATAACCACGAAAATCATCCGTTCACGGCTCGCGACCTTATAGACGTGCTCTTTCATGGGCTGCCGCTCGATCTCTCCACATCTGGCTACCTCGCAGCTGTTCCTTTGGTAGTCATGCTTATTTCCTGCTTTTGGAAACATCCATTACTGAAACGTTTCTTATGGATCTACTATGGCATCACCGCCATTCTGCTTTGCACCATCCTACTGGCAGACTGCCTGTTGTATTCTTTCTGGCAATTCAAGATAGATGCCACGGTATTCACCTATCTCGATTCCCCGACCCAGGCATTTGCAAGTGTTTCGATTTGGTACATCGCAAAAGCACTTATAGTACTACTCATCATGTCTGCACCTCTGTTCATTTTACTGAAAAGCATACCTCTGCCTTCATTTGAAAACAGAAAGGTAGCATGGCGCTCTCTTATTCTGCTCACATTCACCGGTGGCCTGCTATTCCTTGCCATACGTGGAGGAACAGGCAAATCGACCATGAATATCGGGACAGCCTACTATTCAGAGAACCAGTTCCTCAATCATGCGGCTGTCAATCCAGCATTCAGTTTGCTGGCCTCCACACTAAAAGCCGAGAATTACGAAAAGCTATACCGTTTCTACTCCGAGAAAGAAAGAGCTTCTATTTTTGACAAGCTGAACTACAGCACTACATCGGTCAACGACAGTACCATTTTAAACACACGTCGCCCTAATATTGTCCTGGTTATTTTGGAAGGGTTCGGTGCTACTTTCATAGAACCCTTGGGAGGAAAGCCCAATATAACACCCAACTTTAACCGTTTGTCAGAAGAAGGCATATTGTTCACCCAATGCTATGCCAATAGTTTTCGGACCGATCGTGGAACTATATGCGCACTCAGCGGCTACCCATCATTCCCGGGCATCTCCGTAATGAAGTTGCCACAGAAATCACGCTCTTTACCTTCCATTGCTGCTTCCTTGAGCAAAGAAGGCTACCAAACCGATTTTCTTTATGGCGGAGATATCAACTTTACCAATATGAAAAGCTATCTGCTTTCCACTGGATATCAAGCGACAAGAGGAGATACTTACTTTCCTGTTACGACACGAAAGACCCATGCATGGGGAGTAACCGACATCATTGCATTTGATACCCTGTATAACCAAATAACGTCTGTAAAAGATAGTACTCCCAGATTCACAACGTTTCTGACTTTGGCCAGCCATGAACCTTGGAAAGTGCCTTATCATCGCATCAAAAATGATGAAAAAGCCAACGCCATGGCATACACCGACCATTGTATAGGACGCTTCGTAAGACGGCTGAAGAAAACAACCGCTTGGCATGACCTCCTCATTATTTTCATTGCTGACCACGGCATCACATATCCAAAAGGCCTCACCGAAGCCGACAAACGACGCTATCACATTCCCATGCTTTGGGTTGGAGGAGCCATCAGCAGGCCATCGCATTTTAGCAAAATCTGCAACCAAAGTGATTTACCTGCAACATTGTTAGGACAGCTCGGCATCAAGCATGACCAATTTAAATTCAGCCGTGATATACTGAGCAGTACCTACACATATCCTTCTGCCATTCACACTTTCGATGACGGGGTTTCGTTTATAGACAACACCGGATATAGCGTCATTGACTTCAAATCGGGGAAAGCACTTACCGACAAACCCAACCCGTCTGAATCAAGAAAAAACAAGGGGAAAGCATTTCTGCAAACTGCCATTGACGACTTTTCCAAACTTTAGACCTGCAATGATTCGCCAAGACAATCCACATTAAACCTACCATCAAAAAATGGTTGATGCTCAATGAGCCGTCAACCATTCTTAGTACCCAGACCCGGGATCGAACCGGGATGGATTGCTCCACTGGTGTTTGAGACCAGCGCGTCTACCGATTCCGCCATCTGGGCTACATTGTCTTTCGAAATGCAACGCAAAATTACAATTAATAATTGTCTTGACCAAGCTTTTGCTCACATATTTTATGAGAACCGTTCTTTCACAGCTCCACATGCGAGAAACCGGCAATAACAGCTCCTGTTTATAGCAACAGCCAAACCGGATATGAGGATGTTCAAGACAATGATTTTCCGAATTTCACATCAGCATCCGTCATCATTCTCCTGATTTGAGCCGTATCATCTTTCTTGCAGATAATCAAAAGGTCATCTTTTTCAACAACCAGATAGCCATGCAGATTCTGCAACATGACTTTTTTCCCATTGGGTGTTGCCACGATATTGTCTTCACAATCGTAAAAGACTGTGTTGGCACCGGCCACCATATTCCCGTCGTTATCTTTCGATGAAACACGATAGAGGTCTTGCCAGCTTCCTACGTCCTGCCAGCCAAAAGCACAGGGCTCGATATAAACGTTCTTGTTATGTTCCAATATGAGCATGTCAATGCTTTGGAATGGCGTACGCGGATAATGATCGCGAATATACGAATGCACTTCATGGCGTTCCTGACCATTGCGCAACATGTCTACTATCTTGGAAATATCGGGATAGTCTGTTTCCAATGCCTTGAAAAGCGTCTGCGTATTACACATAAAGAGACCTGTAGACCAATAGAACTCACCGCTCTCTACAAAGAAACGGGCAAAATCAATGTTTGGTTTTTCGGTAAAGCTCTTTACGGTGGAAAACCCGTTTTCAAGCTCTTCTCCGGCTTGCAAATAGCCATAACAGGTGGCAGGTGAAGTAGCCTTCACGCCCAAGACCAAAAAGCCCTGCTTCTTTTCAACGAAATTAAAGCCCGAAGAGACTTGCTCGGTAAACATATCATTGTTCAGCACCATTTGGTCGGCCGGTGAAATGATTATATTTGCCTTTTCACATTCTGCAGCGATATAAGCCACGGTAAGCGCAATGGCCGGAGCCGTATTCAATTGCACCGGCTCAGCCACAAGCCGGGACAGGGGCATTTCGGGCAGCTGCCTGCGCACCAAATCCGTATAATCCTCATAAGTGCTGACAAAAACGTTTTCTTTCGGCAAGAACTTCGTAAAGCGTTTGTATGTCATTTGCAGCATTGTTTCGCCTGTACCCAATAGGTCCAAGAATTGTTTGGGCTGCCCGTTGCTGCTGAAAGGCCAAAGACGGCTGCCTATGCCGCCCGCCAGAATTATGCAATAATTATTGTCAGGTATAACTTGTTTGCTCATATGCTCGGTTTACTTCTTTGACGATGGAAACGGCTCTTTGTTTAATCTGTTGATGGCAGAGCTACAGACTTGGCTCTCCGATGATTCAATTTCTACCTCTGCATCGGCAAATATACAACTAAAAAAGTCTTTTGTCGTCATTTCAAGTCCGAAATTCTATTTGTCGGCTTGAAACTTTGCCAGCCGTGCCATCATTTCAGCGTAAGCAACCTGCGCAAGCAGCCACCATTGGCCTTTCTTCCTTTCAGGCATCAGTCCGGTAGCTCTGTCTCTCTGCTCCCAGAGGTCCGTCAGGCTTTTCCTGTATATTGCAAGTAATCTGTCAGCATCGCGGAATCGGGCATACTCCAAAATGCCACGCAGAAGAATGGCATCAAACCATATATTGTCAAGCTTCAGACAATAACCATCGTCTTTCTTTGACATGAAACGTGCCGCACAGGCTTTAACCATGGTGTCGGCTTGCGACAAATAAGTTTCTTTTCCTGTGACTTCATATAGCAGTACTGCAGCTTGAAGCATCTGACCTGTATTATAGGAATACTTGGCTCCACTTATACGCCCCTTCAGACTGATATTGTCAGAATACAGGCATTCTTTTTCATCGTATAAGTTGCGCCGGGTCCATTCGTATAATGACACAGCCTTTTCCAGGTAAGGCTGTTGCTTCGTTGCTCTATATAGCTTTAATGCCATCACCGCTCCGGGTGCATTGGAACAAGTGTTTTTAGACTGTTTCTTCTGCTCACACCAATAGATGCCACCGCCCAACACGCTGTCGTTGCCCGACATGATGAACTCCCACACTTGCAAAGCACGCTTCAAATATTTCTTACGTTTTGTTGCACGATATAAGTCTATGAAATCAAGTCCTATCCATACATTGTCATCATAAAAGCGGTCGGGAAGTGGGTTGGTGAGCAGATATGAAGCATAAGCTGCCGGATACCGTCTCTCATCCCAATAGCAATCCAATCCGGCAATGGCTTTATGATCAATCTCTTTCAGCGCATTTCTGTTATAATCTGCTTCATAAATGGCAACCAGAGCCGAAAAAGAGCCGCTGAACGGCCATAAGTAACTAAAACGATGGGCATTGTTATTGGAACCGGCCAGATAGGTGGCCTGTTCACTCTGTGTAAACGGATAGTATTCATGCAATAAAGGCGTGTCCTTCTCTCCATAATGCTGATACACGCTTTGCATCAACTCGCGGCTCCTTGCCAGCCATTCGTTCTTGCATGCCGCGGCAGCTTTTCCCTCCTGATACAGGAAACTCACACTCACTAATATGATTATACTGATCTTGCTTTTCATTTTTCTATGTGTTAACGGAATTATGATGAGTAAAGATACAAAGAAGATGGCTTTGCAAGAGCCATCTTCTTTGTATCTTTTAAAAAAGAGAGCCTACCACAAGAGATTTACTTCGTCTTGCGTAAGGGCTTTTCCGTAGATGCGTTCAGTGACAATCTGCCAGTTGCCGCTCTGTTCTCCTTTCGAAGGATTGGCATCGCAGCCTATTCCGAACCACTGGGCTGCCTCTGCGGGGAAGTGCAACTCGCCCTCTGCTGCAACGGTCTTTTTCAATTCACCATTGACATAGACCGATGCTTTGCCGGCATCCTTGTCCCACACTCCCACTACATGATAGAACACGTCAGACTGGGGCACAACGCCACTGTTGGCCCAAATCCAATTGCTTTTCCCGTTAGTCGACACATTAGGAAGGAACGTTATTTCGTTCTTTCGCTCACCGCTTGTCTTGCAAATCAAGAAACCTGTGCCACCGGCCTGGTGGCCTGCAAACCATTTGGCTTCGACATTGGGCAATTCACCTTCGTAGGTCACCTTAAAGACTGTTTCCAATGTATGGCCGTTAGCCAGGGCTTTCTTGAAAGCCTCATTGCCGGCATAGTCTACACGGGCATATGTTGCAGCATCGCCTCCATAAGGATTATTGAACGAGGCCACATAGGCTTTTCTGACTTCATCGTAAGCAACGGGCACAGTCTTGTTGTCCGAAGAGAAGACTTTCACCTCATTGTTCATCGGAGAAGCATCGGTAACAGTTCCATTTTCGTTGAACACAATGTCAAGTATGTCTGCTTTGGGCTTCTCTACAGGCTCGGGCTCGGGTGTTTCGCCGCCCGTTGTGTGGTTGGCATTGTACAAGGCTTCTATCTGCTGTGCCAGCAATGGGGCATTGGTGGTAACGAAGTCTATACCCATGTTGGTCATTTCAATCATGGTTGCAGCATCGTTGATGGTCCATACATTCGTAGTCATGCCCAGCTTCCTTGCATCTGTGGCCCACGAAGGATTGTTTCTGTAGGATTTGGCCGTATAGTCCAGTCCCATGATTCCATATTCATACAAGGTCTTGGGAGCAATATCCCCGTTCAGATAAGCAACGTGTGCAGACGGATCCTGCTTTACCAGCTCACGGCAAAGATTCAGGCTGAAGGCGATATACTCAACCTTGTCTTGCAGTCCTCTGTCTTTCACTTGTTTCACAGCCGAATCAACGGCAGCTATGCCGCGCCGTTCATCACTGTGCGTCTTGATTTCTATTATCAGCTTGGTTGAGTCTTCTTTGGCCAGCATTTCCAGGAACTCTTTAAGTTCCGGGATAGATTCGCCATTGCTCAGCTTGAGGTTCTTTACTTGGGCGTATGTGCTCTTCTGTATCTCTACGCCATTCAGCGTTGCGTCGTGATTGACCATGACATGGCCGTCCGTGGTTATCCACACGTCGATTTCGGAACCATAGCATTTGGCATCAAAAGCATTTTGCAATGAGGAGCGTGAGTTCTGTGCCGAACCTGCCTTGTCCCAGAAGCCGCGATGAGCAATAACGCGCATGCCGGCCGGTATATCTTTTACCACCTGATATTTATTGATTCCAAGGTCCTGTTGCTTATCTCCGCGCACCAAAAGCATGCGATAGCTGCCTGTGGTGAGCGTTGTCGGCAAGTTCATTGTGAGGGTATCATTCCTGACAACTGTAGACAGCGTATCGGGCTCTATGCCTGACTTGAGGGCGACAAGTACTATCTTGTCACCTTCGGCAAAGCCTTTTCCCGTCAACGAATATGTACCACCTGGCTTTACGGCCATGCCGGAATAATAGCTCAAACCGGTTACCATGTCGGGCTCGGCTCCTGCCTGCAGACGTTTCACTTCGTCCCAAAGCACTGCCACATTCTGCTTGTTCAGGGGCTTGTCGTAGACACGTGCCATCACTACATCGCCGCACCAACCGTTCTGGCCACCCGAAGGACTGGCATCACCACCAATGCAGAACCAGTTTGATCCGTTTTCTGCGAAGCGGAAGTTTCCGTCAGCTGCAATCGTGTTCTTCAGTTCTCCATTTACGTATATGTAGGCTTTCTTGGCATCCTTATCCCAAACGCCGATAACGTGGTAATAGGTTTGGGGCTGCGGTATGACGCCACTTGTGGCCCATCTCCAGTTGCTTTTGCCTGTGGTCGTTACATTTGGCAGGAAGGTGATTTCGTTCTTGCGGTTCCCGCTGGTGGTACTGATCAGGAAACCTGTGCCACCGCCTTGATGTGCTGAAAAGGGTTTGGCTTCTGCGTTGGCTATCGGCGGGGCATAGCTTGCCATAAAGACGGCTTCCAAGGTATGGCCGTTGGCCAAAGCCGTGCGGAATTTAGAGTTGCTTTCAAAGTCTACGCGATAGTAACCTGAGGCTGTTCCGGCCCAAGGGTTGTTGAACGATGCCACATATCTTTTATAGGTATTATTATAGTATGTAGAGGCCGATGAACCGATCAGGCGGACATTGTTCTTCATTGGCGACACATCCTTGGCTGTTCCATCTTCATTAAAGACAACATCAAGCAGGTCGGCAACTGGCTTGGTCTGCAGCTCTGCCACCGATTCCCATAATAGGTTTACGTCTTCCTGATTCAAGGCTCTGTCGTAGATACGGCTTGTCACAATTTCCCAATTGCCGCTTTGCTCGCCGTTTTTCTTGCTGGCGTCGCAACCGATGCCAAACCACTGTGCGGCTTCTGCGGGGAAGTGGAACTCGCCTTTGGCATCAACGGTGTTTTTCAGTTCGCCGTTTACATAGATATATGCCTTGCCTGCGTCCTTGTCCCACACGCCTATTACGTGATAGAACACCTCTGTTTCGGGTACGATGCCGCTTGTTGCCCATATCCAGTTGCTCTTGCCATTGGTCGAAACATTCGGGAGGAAAGTGATTTCGTTCTGGCGTTCACCGCTTTTCTTGCTGATGAGGAACCCTGTGCCTCCGGCCTGATGGCCTGCAAACCACTTGGCTTCCTTGTCTTCCAAGTCACCTGTGTAGGTTGCCTTGAACAGGGTTTCCATGGTGTGGCCGTCGGCCAGAGCTTTCTTTATGGCTTCATTCTTGGAGTAGTCCACCTTATAGTAGGTGCCGTTCTCCTGCATTCCACCCCACGTATTGTTGATTTTGGCCACATACCTTCCATATATCTCATTATAATAGGTGGTGGTTTCGCCAAACGACTCTATGGTGTTTTTCATCGGCGATATGTCTTCGGCCGATCCGTCTTTCTTGAATACTACATCCAGGATGTCGGCAACGGGCTTATAATATTTAAAGGTAATGCTGTCGACCTCTGCAGAGGGTGCCGTAAAGAGCTGTGCATGCTGTTTGTTGTACAGGGTGACCTTGGTCTTGTTGTCTTCCAGTGCCACGCTGTCTACATCGGCAGCCAAGCATTTAAAGACGAGGTTCCCTTTATGGAATACATAAAGATTGTCTGCGGCCTTGAGCGGGCACACCAACAATAACAAAAGGGCCGTCAGGCTTGCAAGTGTAAAGATTCTTCTCATGGCTGCTTACTTTATGATTTTCTTGGTCAATTCTTTACCATCAGAAACCACCTTGACGAGATATACGCCCGGTGCATATGAGGATGTCGACATGGCATATGACTTGGTGCCGGGCCTGGCCTGAGCCACCAAAATGCCTTGAACCGAACATACCGATATGTAGTCTATGGCACTGCTGCTCTCTACACACAGGTTGTTTCCCTCAAGGACTATCGACAGTGCATTGCCGCTTATTGCATCCACGCCTACGGGCACAGGTGTCTTGTAGAAGCGGAAATAATCCAGGTCGGCAAAGGCTGCCGTGGAGGTTTTTCCATACTGGGTCTGAAACTCGATGCCGGAGGCAGTGAAAGCTATTTTCTTGATGCTTTGCACTGTCATCACCGGACTGTAGTTGCCGGTCAGGTAGGCATAGACATTCCGGGCACCGGACGGCAGACTTAGAAGTGCCGCGGCAAAGCCTACAGTTACTAATCTTTTCATATTAAATGTGTGTTTCGATTGTGTTTGCGCAAGGGTTTGCTAAAAATTCCATTTGACACCGAGGCACGGGCGGCACTTGAATCCTGCTGTCGACCCAAAATTATTGGTCAGTTCTATTTCGGTACCTACGTTCAAGTTGTCGCAGCCAAAGAGCCGGCCCACGTTATACCACAACTGTGGTTCTGTGAGGAACACGGTCTTTTTCATCTCGGCTGTTTCGTTGTCTGTGCAGATGTGGTCCTCCCACCAAAAGTCAGCGAAGCCGTTAAATACAAGGCCCTGGAGTCCGAATATGTCTTTGCAGGTCCACACGGCTGTAAACTGCAGAGGTACAGAGCTGTCGGCTTTGCGGATTGTCTTGTAAAGGGCTTTCAGGTTGAGTGTGTTTTTAAAATCGGCATCGTGCATGAAGTAGTCAGCACCAAACAGCCATGCCGTGTTGATGGGATAGCTGCGTGTGATGCCGCCATTATACTCAACTTGCAGGCTCCAGTTCTTTAACGGGGTTTCTTTCCAGAAGTTCAGACATCGCGCTATCTCCAGATAGCTTCCGCCGGGAGCCAGATTGGGACCTGCCACATGTTGGTCATAGTTGAAGTCATGGTCTACAAAGAAATAGGTGTTGCCCCATTTGTCACCCTTGAACATCTCAAGGGTCATTGTCACAAACTTGCGGTCTGAGCCGAAGTCATAAAACAGTTGCATGTTGGTCTGTGCTTTTCCCCATTTGGCCGCACAGACAAAGGCCAATAGCAGAATAATGATCTTGTGTCTCATACTAAAGAGTCTTTTTGGCTGTAAAGTTATGTATTTTCCCGCACACGGGCAAGAAAGCGGCTGATAAATGCCGTTTTGGCTAATAATATAGCAGCAGCCCGGCCACGGCACAATAGAGAATCATGCGTATGGGGTTTATCTTTACCCATTGGGTTCCTATGAAGGTGGCCGCGAAGATGAATATGCTGGTATAGAACTGCCAGGGGGTTTCGCTTCGTGAGCCGAAGTTTTCGCTTGTCATCAGCAGCAAGGCTGCGGCAGCAATCAGCCCCACCACCGTGGGACGCAGCAAGGCCATCATGGCATTGACCACGGGATGATGATGGAATTTATGGAATATCTTGATGACCAATATCATCAGCAGAAAGCTGGGAAGCACTACGGCGAAGGTGGCAATGGCACTGCCCAGTATGCCCATGGCCGTGGAGTAGCCGGCATTGGTAACGGCGGCATAACCCACGTAGGTGGCTGAGTTGATGCCGATGGGGCCGGGAGTCATCTGGCTGATGGCTACGATGTCGGTAAACTGTGACGTGGTGAGCCAGTTGTTGTCGCTCACCACTTCACCCTGTATCAGCGATAGCATGGCATAGCCTCCACCGAAACCGAACAGGCCTATCTTCAAGAATGAGAGAAACAGTTGCAGGAATATCATGACGCGGGCCTAATGTCTGGGATTGGAATCATGCGGATGTACGAGCTTGCCATACAGAAAGCCGCCTACTGCTACAAGTATTATGATATATACAGGCGAAATGCCGAACAGCCATACTGCCAGGGCTGTGAAGATGGGCAGCCATATGTTGTTCAACGTGATGTGGGCCGTGCGGGCCAGACGTATACAGGGAGCGGCTATCAAAGCAACCACCGCGGGACGGATGCCTTTGAACATGGCCTCGACAAAGTGGCTTTCGGCAAAGGTAGCAAAGAACATGGCGATGGCCAGAATCATCAGGAAACTGGGCAGCACCGTGCCCGACGACAAGGCCAGACTGCCGCGCAAGCCACGCAGCCTGTGGCCTATATAGATGCTGAAATTGACGGCAAACACTCCGGGAAGCGTCTGCGAAATGGCCATCAGGTCAAGGAAGTCTTCTTCGGTCAACCAATGTTTGCGGTTGACCACCTCCTCCTGAATGAGCGGAATCATGGCATAGCCGCCTCCCAATGTAAAGCAGCCTATCTTGAAAAATGTCTTGAAACCATCCCAGCAAATGCTCATGTCACAGTCTTAATGACTGCAAATGTACGAACTTTTTCCGTTTGAAAAGAGCATAATCCGGGCAAATAAAGACTTCGGGCTGCAAGAATGATCCGGGCAATGCAAAAGGGCCGGAACACGAGCCTAAGGGAGCTTCACAAGAGATGTGTGGAGTTCTTGCATGCGATGTGTACAGATCGCAGCATGCAATGCGTCAAGTTGTGGCATGCGATGTGTACAGGTTGCATTATGCGATGTGTACACATCGTGACCTGCAATGCGTCAAGTTGTGACCTGCGATGTGTACAGATCGCACGAACGATCTGTACAGATTGTAAGCACAAATCACAAACACTTGATTATCAAGCATGTTGTGTCAATGCAAAAGAATTGCTTACCTTGACCTGCCAGCATCATAGGATGCACGGACAAGGTGCTTCAGCCTGAATAGCCAATAGGCCAAGGCTCCCAATGCAATCAGTCCTCCTGCAAAACCTATGTAGGCTATGGAGGAGTGCGAACAGACGAACCCTCCGGCCAAAGCCCCACACCCTATGCCCAGATTGAATATGCCCGAGAATATCGACATCGACACTGCTGTGGCTTCGGGTGGCGACAAACTGATGATTTCTGACTGCATGGATACGTTGTAGGCTGTGACACATGTGCCCCAGAACAGACACAGCACGATGGAAGGCACCACGCCAAACGACAAAGGTTGCAACAACAGCAGGCTGCACGACAGCACCACCAGTACACATCCCATGAAGCGATAGCGGTTGAGCATATAGAACTTTGAAAACAACATGCTCCCCACCAGCCCGGCACATCCGAAGAATATCAGTGCGGCTGTCACTATTTGGTCGGACATGCCTGCCACTTGTTTGAAGAAAGGCTCTATATAGCTGTAGCAGGTATAATAGGCAGTGGCCACCAGAAAGGTAAAGAGATACAGACCCGCCAAGGTGGAGTTGCCAAAGAGCTGCGGCAGCTTGCGCACAGAGAAACGGCCGCGGCTCGGCAAAGCCGGCAGAGACAGCATCAGCCATATCAAGGTGAGCAAGGCAACGGCACCGATGCACAGGAATGTGATGCGCCAGCCCACCTGCAAACCTATGACACGGCCCAAAGGCAAACCCAGAATGATGGCCAGCGAGGAGCCTGTCACCACTGTTCCCAATGCCAGCGAACGGCACCTGTCGGGCACCACGCGCACGGCTATGGGAGCAACGATTGACCAGAAGATGGAGTGGGTACAGGCAACTCCGATGCGCGACATCATGAGCATGGCAAACGAGGACGACAACCATGAAACACACTGGAATGCAGCAAACAATGCCACGACCCACAAAAGCAACCTGCGCAGATCCATGCGCGAGACAAGTAGCATCAGCGGCAGCGAAAGCACTGTCACCACCCATGCATATACCGATATCAGCAGGCCCGCTCCGGCTTCGGTCTTGCCGAAATCATGTGCAATGTCGGTCAGCAGGCCTATGGGCGAAAACTCCGATGTGTTAAAAACAAAGGCTGCACATGTAAGGCCTGCCAGCGACAGCCATTCGCGTAGCGACAGGCCCTGTTCCTTTTTCTTCATTCCTTTCTTCCGAATTTTTCATCCGACATGCCTGATGCACGTCAACGCACACTCACCTTTGTAACAGAGGTGCCGCATTTCACAAGATATATTCCGGGACGGCATTTCACCTCGGTCACGTCTTCGGCAAGCTGCAAGCCATCCATGGTGTACACACTCATCAACATGCCTTCGGGGGCAGTGATGCGGTTCTTTGCCACATGTATCCTACAGCCGGCAGAATGGTCCTTGATGCCCGTGGCCGACACTGTAAAGGAGGCCTGCGACGGACACGGCGTAACCGAGGTGTTGCTCTTGCGGGGCAAAGCCACAGCCCTCAGATATTCACCGGTCTCACCCACCAGATAGAGGTTGTCGGCTGCGTCCCATGCAATGTCTGTACAGTTGCGCCCTATCAGTGTGGCAAAGGACAGCTCGCGCCTGAGTGTAAGGGATCCGTCGGCTTTTTTGACGATGGCGTAGACGCTGACCTGTGCTTCTCCGCTGGCTATTGCCATACGTGTGGAGTCGGGACTCATGGCAATGCCGCCTCCGGCTGCTACTGTACGGATGTCACGATAATCCTCTTCGCCATCGGCATTGATATGCAGTATGGCCGGATATGTATTGGTAGGAGCACTTCTGTACTGTACATACCAGAGGCCTCCGTCCTTATCATAGGAGATGTTGGTATTATAGGACGACACCGTATATTTGCCGGTCAGGGCCTCGACGGATGTAGTGGCCGCAGTGCGCCATGTCTTGCTTGTGCCTATGTCGTATGTGTTGACGTGAGTTCCCCTCTCGTTGAAATTGAGTCCCTCCTTGCTTCCCGAAAGGGCCGCAAGTTGCAGAGACTCACCTGCACCACGTAGAGAGAACGATATGTTGGGAGCAAACATGAACTTGCCGCCCATTGTAGTTAAATAGGTAGATGAGTTGGTAACACCACCCGTAAATACCTTTCTGAAGCTTGCATTCATCTTATCCGGATTGATCTCATACAAGGGACTGCCGGCACCTATCATTTGGGTTGACAGGAACACCCTGCCATCGGCCGATATGCGGACCTTACGGGGCGAATAGCTATAGTTGCCGTCCGAGAACTTCGAAGTATAGGCTATGCCGCCACGGAATCCATATTTGCCTGACGAGTTCTTGACAGGTTTCAGGTCGGGAGTAAACAGATAGACACCCTGCCCCACGCCATTGCCTGCCGTTCCCGTGTGATAGGCAGCGCTCGAGATGGCAATGCTCTCGGTGACATAAAGGCGGCCGAAATGGGGACTTTCATAGTTTCGGTCTACAGCAACTCCCTGAGGACAATAGAACTTGTACTTCTCGGCAGCATACATCACACTGCTTATCTTACTGCTTTCCACTGCAACGTTCCATGTGAGGAGCTTACCGGCAGGCAAATCTGTGACGGGGACAGCCAGCAGATGCTTGCCGTTGGTGAGCTGCGCTTCGGTCAATTGCACCTTGTGAACACACTGCCCGTCGGGTGCATAGAAGCTCACCGCTCCCGAAATGGCAGGAGCATTCAACGCATACTCCACAGCCACCATGCCATCATTCTGTGTAGCCGAAAGGGCATAGGCATAGGCATTCAGCATGCTGGCCCGACGGAATTTGGTGATGGTAACAGGCATTTCGGCCACAAGTCCGTTGCGGCGGGCTATCAGCTTGCCCTTACCGGCAGCCGTGGCATGGAAGACTCCGGCATCATCCACCCGGCCCAATGAAGCCGGTTCCACGTCATACGTACAGTCATCCACCTTGTCCTGCAACACCTCATCGTATTTGTTGAAGGCCATCACCGTAAGGTCTGTACCGGTAAGGGTGGTCACCTTCAGTGAAGGTTTGTTGAAGGAGATACGTGCAACATCCTTATCGGTAGGTGCAAGTGACACGGCCAGCATGGCCGACTTGACCGCACGGATTCCTTCAGTGGGGCGGCCCGGAAGGTTTTTCATCTCATGATTGACCACAACGGCCGACGAACCTCCGCCATCGAAGTTGATGACATCGTTGGCACCATGCAATGCCATCCAACGTGCCACATCAAGACATGTCACCGATGCACTGTAGGCCGAAGCCTCGGTAACCACCATATAGAGGGTCTTTTTGTCGCGCGACAGACCTGCCATTGTGCGGGCTGCCACATCCACACACGTGAATTGGCGGTCTCCGGCATACTCATCTTCCTGAAACACTCCGTTGCGTATCAGGGGAGGATTGCCGTTGAACGCAGCAATGATTCGCTGAGGAACGGTTCCCCAAAAGCTGCTTTCAACACGCTGACGCACACGCATCGTGTCACCAACGGCAAGGTGCTCATCGAACACCTTTTTCTTTTTATTGCGCAGAAACAGCACACAGGTATTCGAGCTCGTCTGCAACGGAGATTCGCTGATGGCAAGAACCTTGCAGCGGACATCGGGACCGTTGAATGTCCAGTCGTCTAATGCCTGCAGACGTATATACTTGCCGGCAGCCGAAAGCGTGGCACCGTTCATGCGGTTGAAAAACACCGCATCTCCCGATATGCCACTAACGGCCATACTGTTATAGGAGTCCAGGCTGACTGATGTGCCGTCGGGAGCAAAGCAACGAAACGCACAGCCATCCTGACCGTTAGAGGGATTGAAGGCCTTGAATATACCTGCCGACCCGTCATCAGAGATGCCTAAGGTGCAACGTCCGGTCTTGATGCGTGTCACCTCACCTTTGGAAACATTGCAGCCTATGTCAACTCCCTCTCCATAAAGAAAGAAGTCGTGATTGATGGCCGCACGCACCTGATGACCCTCACGTGAATTGCGGCGCGAAAACACAGGCACTGTCCATCGGGCCACATGGGGCACTTTGTCATTGCTCTGCGCAGCTTCCACCCTGTTCATGGGATTGGTCAGATCCACCTCGACACACCACAGGCGAAGAGGTTTCTCCTTGAAATGATATGCCGTATACTTCATGCCCGGCCCTATGGTATAAGACTCGACAATCTCTTCCGTACCCCAACCGGGATTCTTTACAACATCGGTCGCCGACGCCTGAAGCTGGAGCAACAACAGGCCAAGAATCAGGCAAAATGCCGTCTTAAAGAATGTTCTGTTCATTTCCTTCATGATTCGCAATCTTTTATATTTATACTATTTATATGTTATCCATTTGAGCATTTCCTTTATATCCGGCTTCTTGCCATACATAAGGATGCCCACCCTGTATATCCGGGCCGACAGCCATATTATCAGGGCCGACGTGCCATAAAGCAGCAGCAATGAAAGTATCACCTGCCACAAAGGTATGCCAAAAGGTATGCGCACCATCATGACAACCGGTGATGTGAACGGTATGAACGAGCACCACAAGGCCAACGGACCATCGGGGTTTTCTATGCTGAACATACCGGCATACAATGCAAATACAAAGATAATGATAATCGGCATCATGAACTGCTGCGAATCCTGCTGCTCATTGATGCTTGCACCTATCGCAGCAAACACCGACGCAAACAACAGGTAGCCGCCTATGAAGTAAAGGATGAACAGCACCACTATCTGGGTAAAGTCCATTCCCTGAAGCACCATCAGCAGTTCCATCTCGTCGGTTGCCGGCATGCTTTGCGGCACAGCAGACGGCATGCCACCGCTCATCGACAAGCCGAAAGCGGCACCCACGATAGAGAATATGGACATCAGCATCAACATCCATATAAGGAATTGCGACAAGCCTACCAGGGCTATTCCTGCAATCTTGCCGAACATCAGCTGATAAGGCTTTACAGACGAGACCATGATTTCTACAATACGGTTGGTCTTCTCCTCCATAACTCCCTGCATGACCATGCTGCCATACGAAAGAATGAACGTATATATAAATAAGGAAAGCACCAGACCTATCATTCCGGCTATCATGGACGATGATACGGTTGTGTTGCCGTCTTTGTCCCATCTCACGGTACGTGCCTTGAACTTCACGCCGGCATCTTTCTGCAACTGCTCGATATCTGCGATGTGATAAGCACGAAGTTTGTCCCTGCGCAGCCTTTCTGTCAATTGCGAATTGATATACTCTTCCACTTCGTGCGGCACTTCCGAAGTGGAATAGACCGTCACGGCACCTGCCTTATCGAGGGGAGAACAAATGTCCACCACGGCATCGTAGGGCTTTTCCCCATCTTCCAAAAGCGACTTTATCCGGTTTTTCTGTGTGCTTCCTGCCTCTTTCCTGTCAAAGGTTATCTTGTCTGTATTGTGCAATGCGTCGGCATAAATCCCTGTGGCATCGATAACAGCCACTTTGCTGTGCTTCTTGTCGTTCAGCTGTCCCAGCAAGGCGGGGACAAGCACCACTGCAGCTATCATAAAGGGCATCAGGATGGTCAGCAGGATAAATGCTTTTTTCTTGACGCGGACAGCGAACTCTCTTTGTATGATAATCCAGGTTTTATTCATGGCTCTGCTTGATTTGTTCTTTTAATGCAATTCATTGTCGGCAACGGCACGTATGAATATGTCGTTCATTGATGGCAGGAATTCGTTGAAAGAGAGTATCTCCGCCGTCTTCCCTATGTAGGCAAGAAAGGCCGAGTTGCTCTGACCTTGAGGCTTCACCACCTTTAGTCTGCGCCTGCCATGCCGCACTTCTTCGCCGACGACTTCTATATCTTCGGGCAAGCGTTGTGTAGAAGGTATAACTATCTCTTTATAGGTATCGTCCTTATAGCTGTTCCTGATTTCTTCCACAGTTCCCTGCAACACCACCTTCGAATGATTGATTAAGGCAATCTCATCGCATAGCTCTTCGACCGACGACATGTTGTGAGTGGAAAACATGATGGTATGACCCTCATCGCGCAATTCGAGGATTTCGCGTTTGAGCAGTTCGGCATTGACGGGATCGAAGCCGCTGAAGGGTTCGTCAAAAATCAGCAGGGGCGGCATGTGCAACACGGTAATGATGAACTGGACCTTTTGCTGCATGCCCTTCGACAACTCTTCCAGCTTGCGGTTCCACCAGGGCATGATGTCGAACTTCTCGAACCATTCCTTCAGGCGTTTGCGAGCCTCGCCGGCATCAAGTCCCTTCAAGCGGGCCAAATAGATTGCCTGCTCACCCACTTTCATCTTTTTATACAAGCCGCGCTCTTCGGGAAGATAGCCTATCTTCAATATATCCTCTTCACACAAAGTGTGGCCGTCGAAGCTGACGCGTCCTTCATCGGGAACCGTTATGCGGTTGATGATACGTATCAATGTGGTTTTTCCGGCACCGTTGGGTCCCAAAAGGCCGAATACCTTGCCTTGTGGCACACGGATGCTTACACCGTCAAGTGCCGTATGATTGGCAAAGCGTTTTACAATGTTCTCGGTATAGATGAAATCAGACATGGTTTGATTCTTTTTTCAATGAGGCTATAAATAATCGGGCAATTGGTACAGCCGGGTGCGGTTACTGCCTTTTATCAGGATGAAATGCCCTTTTACGGGACGATGATGAAGCTCATCTTCGACCTCTTCTACGTTGGAAAACGTCCTGAACTCATGCTTGGCCTTCCTGAAGTTGTCACCAACCAGCCACACCGTTGCTATATCACTTTGCTTCAAGAGGTCGACTATTTTCTGGTGCTCTTCCTCGGATGCATCGCCCAGTTCACCCATATCGCCCAGTATAACCATCTTATTGTCACCTTTCATCCCCATGAAATTCAGCAAAGAGGCCCTCATACTGGTAGGGTTGGCATTGTAGGCATCGACTATCAGTATGTTGTTATCCGTGTTTCGCAGTTCAGAGCGGTCGTTCTTCGGGATGTATTCTTCGATGGCACGGTTTATGTCTTCACCGTCCACGCCAAAGTAGGTTCCTATGCAGGCTGCGGCCAGAATGTTATACATATTATAATCACCTATCAGACGGGTATCGGCATGATGCCATTGCTTTTCGCCCACCTTGCGCCACCGGCCTGCAAGATAGTGAGTGTCAGACGGCAATGACTCGCCTTCCACCAAATAGTCATCATGGCCCGGTTCGCCATACTTCACCAGCTCCAGTCCTGCTGATATGTTGGCGAGATACGGGTTTTCGCCATGTATGAAGACCTTACTTCCGGCCTTTTGCCTCAAGTAATCGTAGAGCTCGCCCTTGGTGCGTATCACTCCTTCAAAGGAACCAAAGCCCTCAAGATGTGCCCGGCCTACGTTGGTAATCAGGCCGTAGTCGGGCTCCACTATGTCGGCCAAAGCCTTGATTTCACCCGGATGGTTGGCTCCGGTCTCTATAACGGCCATATTGTCGTCTGCCGTAAGCCGCAGCAGGGTCTTAGGGACTCCGATGTGATTATTGTAGTTGGCTTCGGTGGCAAGCACCCGATATTTCTTCGACAGCACTGCCGCCGTCAGTTCCTTTGTCGTGGTTTTGCCGTTCGTACCCGTGATTTGTATCACAGGATGATGAAAGTTCCGACGGTGCATGTTGGCCAACTGCTGCAATGCCTGCAACGCATCTGGCACAAGCACATAGCGTCTGTCACCTGCCGGAGCATATTGCTCTTCGTCAACGACCGCATAGGAACAGCCGTTGTCCACTGCTTTTTGTGCATAGCGATTTCCGTCAAACTTATCTCCTTTCAAGGCAAAGAAGATGGAACCTGTCGGACAGTTACGGCTGTCAGTCGTCACAGAATGACATGCCAAGTAGTGCTCGTAAAGTTCTGAAATAGTCATTTTGAATTGTTTTTATGCTGCTTTCAACAGGCAGATATACCTTTATTATTATCTGTGTCAAGGAATCACCTCGAAGCAATAGTCACCCGATTGCAGATCTATCTTTACTTTGCCGTCTTTTCTTTCCAACAGCTTGAATCCTTTACCCTTGGTCTTCACAATCTTACCTGCTTCACGCAATGTGCTTCCTTGCGGCAATGGCAGGTACAGTGTGGCCGAAGTGTTGGCAGGAACCGTCAGCCGATACTCTGCTATGCCGTTTACTGTCTTCCAGCTGCTGCGTATGTCACCGGCCAAAGCACTGACATATCCGTCGACATTCGTTATCTGCCCGGTGGGGTCTGTCTGTGGACGCAATATAAAGTGAGCCATTCCCGGTGAATCGGGTTCGCTTTCGATGCCTGCGGAATAGTTGATCATCCACGAACCTACGGCACCGAAGCTGTAATGATTAAAGGAGTTCATGCTGTTATTGCCGCCGAATCCATCGGTATGTGTGTACGAGTTGAGGCGTTCCCATATAGTGGTTGCACCCTGCTCTACCGAATAGAGCCACGATGGATATGACGTTTGCTGAAGCAAGCGGTAAGCCAGGTCGGAATGTCCATTGTCTGAGAGTGTACGGTTAATCCATGCAGTTCCGATGAAGCCGGTCATAAGGCTGTAGGGTTCACAGGTGTGGCCTTGGTCGGTCTTGTTTGCACGGGTGACAGTTGCGGCCAGGTGCTTTGCAAGTACCTTTGCATCTGCATTGTCGACAATGCCAAAAGCCAGTGGAAGCACATATGACGTTTGTATGTCAACGAGCTGTCCCTTTCTTTCGGGCACAAAGTCCGAGAATTCAGTCTTCAATGTGCCGGGCTGCAGATATGTGCGTTTAAAGAATGCACGGCGTTCTCCTGCCAGACGGGCATACTCTTGCGCGTCTTCCTTGAATCCCAACACGGATGCCATGCGTGCCATCAAGTCGAGATCGTAGATGAAATAGCACTCCCAAAGCAGTGATTTGTCGCATCTGTCATACTCCAGGCTCAACCAATCGCCCAGATCTCCTCCCTGGTGCATCTGCACGATGATGCCGGTTGCCTTGTCGATATAATGGTCACGTATATACGAAATGTAGCGTTTCATAGCCGGATAGTGTTCGGCCAGCAGTGCCGTGTCAGCATATTGCCGGAAGCATTCCCAGGGCACCGTGATGCCGGCACTACCCCAAAGCAGGCCACCGAAACCTCCACCCAAAGGTGCGATGTCAGGGAAACGTCCGTCGGCCGGCTGTATATCGCGCATAGAACGCAGGTAACTTCTCAAGAAGGCCGGTACATGTGCGAGGTAGGTTGCCGTGCGAGAGAATACCGAGATGTCGCCGGCCCAACCCAAACGTTCGTTGCGTTGCGGGCAATCTGTAGGGATAGAAAGGAAGTTGGAGCGTGCAGACCATTGGATGTTTTCCCACAAACGGTTCACTTTGTCATTGGAGGTGTGATAGCCGGCCGTCATGGATGTGAGCGACGAGAGAGCCACTGCCTGCACCTTGTCGAGTGGCAGCGGTGCGTCAAGTCCGGATATTTCCATGTAGCGGAATCCGTGGAAGGTGAAGCGTGGCAGGAATTCCTCGTCACCTCCTTTGGCTATATAGATGTCTTGCGAACGTGCAGAACGGATGTTCTCGAGCATTATCATGCCCTCGTTGCCGGCATAGGCGGGCAATGAGGGATACTTTACTTCGGCAAAACGGATGCGCACCACAGTGCCCGGTTTCAGTCCCGAGAAGCGAAGCCTCGGCACAGCTGCCATGTTTTGTCCCATATCATAGACATAGAGATGCGGCTTTACTTCGTCCATGCCCACTGCCGTCAGTGTGTCGATGGCCGCCACTTTCAGTCCGTTTTGTGACAACAGCTTCATGTGCGAATAATCGGCCTGCAGTCCCACGGTGGCCACATTGCCTTCGAGGCCGATGCTTTTAGCCGGTTTCCATGCCGTGTCGTCGAAGCCCGGCTCTGCCCATCCCCGACAGGCAGCCTCGCGGCGTGCATCATAGACTTCGCCTTGGAAGAAGCTGCCATATACCAAAGGCCCGTCAACAGAATAGCTCCAGTCTTCGGGACGGCTGGCAATGGTTTGCTCGCGTCCGTCCTTATAGGTGATGACGAGTTTGGTGAGCAATGACTGACGGTCGCCAAACATGTTCCAGTTTTCGGGGGTATAGGTGATGCCGCCGCTCCACCATCCTTCCGACAGAACGGCACCCAGGGCATTGCGGCCCGAGGTGATGAATGGCGTGACATCGAAGGTCTGATACAGATGTGTCCTGTTGTATTGTGTCAGCCCCGGGTTGAAGAAGTCCGCGTTGACCCGCTTCCCGTTCATGTATATGTCGTATATGCCGCGTGCAGTGACATAGAGCCGTGCGCGTGCTATGTCATTTTTGGCAGCAAACTCGGTGCGAAGCATGGTCATGGTGTTTCTGCTGGGGTCGAAAGTATGCAGCAGGCCTTTGTCACCCCCTGAATAGGTGGTCTTCTCCCTGTAGGATGCCAGCACGTTGGATGGCGAACGGTAGTTGCGTACCTCTACATCCGAGAACACAGCCTTTTGCTTTTCTCTGAGGTGGAAGCCTATATCACACAATGCGGGAAAAGAGATAAAGTCGCCGCTGTTGCCCATGGGGTTGAGCTGCGCTGTGCCTATTTCGTGCCCGTCGAAGGCAAACACGGTTGTTCCGGTTACCGATGACAGGCTTATCTTGTGAGGCTCATAGCAGTTGTCTTTGTTGAGCAGCCGTGCGGGAATCGTGAGACTTGCCAGGGGTTTGTCTGCATCATCTGAGGGATGGTAGCCCACACGGTAGACATTGAGGTGTGCCTCTTTTCCGGTTTTGACACCGCGTATGTCGAGCTCTGCCTCACAATAGTTTTCGTTGTAGCCCCGTTGCATGTGATAGAGGTTCTTGTTGGCATCGGCCATACGTTCCTCGTTAGCTCCATATACCAGTCCTGCACGTTCGGTGCCTGAAGCTGCGTCGAGCTGCACCGTGCAGCCTAATCTGAAGACACTCAGATATGGGGCATAGAGCACCCGGCTGTTGTCATCTCCGCCTATCCACTGTGCACCCGACCACCCTGCATATAGGGCATCGCTGCTCATCAGGCCGGTTTCAAAGGTTGACGATTTCTCATGTTTGGAGCCTTTGTTGTTCCACACCGTGAGTGTCCATGTATAAAGGGTCGATGGTTTCAGCGGCTGTCCGTCATAGGCTATGTTGATAAACGCGGAGCCTTTGCGGCGGCCTGTATCCCACACGGGTGTGCCTTTATCGTCGGTAACATGGATGCGATAGGCTGTCTGTCGGCATGCACGTTGGCCTTGTGCTGCCTTCATCTGCCAGCTGAAGCGTGGATGCTGCATGTCAAGGCCCAGGGGTGCTGTTTCATACTCTACCGTCATGCGGCCTATTTCTACACGAGGAACTTTGGTTGTTGCGGCCAAAAGGCAACCCACGCTTATCAGGGTTGTTAGGAGACTGCACAGGATTCTTTTATTCATTTCTAAATGCTTGGTGTATATTTCTTGGGATGTTGATGCTGCGTTAAGAGGATTATATGCCGAATATGCTGGAGTTCTCGCGGGCCTCTACGATGGCCTTGAAGATGAAATAGTCGGTAGGTGTGGTGATTTTGATGTTCTCCGTGGGTCCCAATATGGTACTTATGGGGGCTCCGTAATGCGACATGAGGGTCAACGAGTCGATATAGTCGTGGCGGCCCTCCCGCCGGGCTTGCTCGTGGGCCTGTAGGATGTGGGCAAGGCGAAATGTCTGAGGTGCACGTGCGATGAGCGAATCCGCACGCGAAGGTATGTTGTAGTTGCCCTCTGCGTTGCGTACAACGAAGGTTTCGATGGCCGGCACGCAGGTGATGCAGGAGCCTTTGGCCCGTGCCGTGGATATGTTGCTGCTGATGACTTCGGCATTGATGAGGGGACGCACTCCGTCGTGTATCAGCACGATGGTATCCTCGGGGCTGTTGGTTGCAGCCGCGGCTCTCAAGCCGTTGTATATGCTGTCTTGCCCTGTGGCTCCGCCGGGCACGATGGCTGCTATCTTGCTTAGGCCGTAGCGTTCGGTGAGTTTTCTCAGATAAGGTATCCACTCTTCGATGCACGCTATATAGACAGCGTCGATCTCGGGATGGCTGTCGAAGAGCTCGAGTGTATATATAATGATGGGTTTGCCGTGTAGTTCCAGAAACTGCTTGGGCCGCGCACCGGAGTTCATCCTGCGCCCGCTTCCTCCTGCAAATATCACGGCAATGTTTTTCTGTTCCTGCATGTTGATGGTTGGTTATTCCTTTTTTTCATTGGCCCATATCCTGATGATGCCCCTGCGAAAATAGGGAGGATGGGGTCTGTCGTATAGGCCGAAGAGCATCCACCCTTTGCTGTGGCAGCTTCTGTAGCCACGACCCTGTGCGTAGCGTTGCAGCTCTTCGTATTCTTCCTGCCGGTGGTAGGTGCATGCCGCTATCTTCATGGGGTGACCCTCGTCGAGCAGCCCAGAGAGGCTTTCGAGCATCTCTGACTCTCGGCCTTCCACATCGAGCTTGACAAAGGTGGGCACTACGCCTTCTTTTCTGAAGTAGGTGTCGAGGCGCATGCAGCCATCCCCGTCATGGTCGGACAGGGGTTGTGACACTATTTTCACCTTGTCCAGCCATATACCGAAGGTTTTGCAGTGGATGTTTATCCACACAGGGTCGCTTTCAAAGAGGTAGATGCGTTTCACCCTGTCTACGCACATCAGCGAGAAGAGTCCTTCGGCACAGCCCACGTCGGCAATGATGTCGTTTTCGTCCACGTCGAATCCGGGCACCAGAAAACGGTGGGGCGAATCGGCATCCTGCTCCATTCGCATGCACGTAACGGCTCTCTGCACCGTCCGGTGCGTGTCGGGCAGGAAGTAGAGACGCTTGTCTGCTGCCATCGGCCAGTAGGGTGTGCCCTCCTGGTCGTAGTGTATCGTTGTGGCACGATAGTCATACTTGTCACGGAACCTGTCGGGAAAGAACACGGCATCAGGCCTTTTCCTCAGATAGTCCAGAGCACTCTGCAGGGTGGTGTCCGAGGTGGGATGCTCCCTGTAGTAGCCGAGCACTTCGTTGCGCATCTTGCGGCGACGGTGCCTGACGGGCGAACCCTGCCTGTCGCAAGGCCGCACGGCCTTCAGCAGACACACATAGAGCCAATCAAAGATTCGGAAGCCGCTATTCATTGTCACTCTCGGTTTTACGCATACAAAAGTATAAAAATAATTGAAAAGCCACGGATTTTTTATTCCAAAACTTGACTTGAATGAAAAGAAAGCGTATCTTTGCGACAATTAAGCCATACAAGTCATGAAAAATCTCAGGACAGAATCCATCATACTTGCCGTGGGCCTGCTGCTTGCCGGCCTGCTGGTTTATGAAGGCTTTGACTCAATGGCAGAGCGCGACCGCAGTGTAGACGTGCGCGGATTTTCCGAACGTATCGTCAATGCCGACAAGGCAACGTGGCCCATCAGCTACAAGGCTTTCGGCAACGACCTGGACATGCTCTATGTCAATGCCGACGAAGCCAAGCACAAAATCATCAGCTTCCTCACCAAAGCAGGCATAGCTCCCGAAGACATTGCCAGCTCGGCACCCCGCGTGACCGACTACAACGCCACCGACTACAAGCCCGACAACATCAAGACACGTTACATGATACAGATGTGCATCACAGTGTCGACCAAAAAGGTAAAGACAGTTCGTGAGCTCACCTACCGCATACCTGAGCTCATACGTGAGGGCATCTCCATCGTCAACAACGACTATGATGCCAACCAGCTCACCTACGAATATACCGGACTTGACAAGATTAAGCCGGCCATGATTGAGGCATCGACCAAGAATGCCCGCGAAGCCGCAGAAAAGTTCGCCAAAGACTCGGGCAGCAAGCTCGGCAAGATAAGAAAAGCCAGTCAGGGCTATTTCAGCATCGAAAACCGTGACAACAACACACCATGGATAAAGAAAGTGCGTGTGGTCACCAGTGTCAGCTACTACCTGAAGAATTAAATCGGTCATACTGAAATTTGATTTACAAATAATCATTTACTCACTGGACGGTCACATTGCGAAATGCGGCCGTTATTTATTGCCATAGCGCAGGTACGACCAAGCCGCTTCGCCCACTTGAAAGCAGCACGGCACCACCTGCAAAGCCGCCCCACATCACCCCGAAAGCCTTGCACCGCAGGCAGCAAAGAGCCACGCCCGTCATCGTGCTTCGGCCGAGGTACACATGCACTCCGGCCGAGGTACACATGCACTCCGGCCGAGGTACACACGTGCTCCGGCCGAGATACACACGTGCTTCGGGCGGAGCACACATGCATCTCGGCCGGAGTACACACGTGCTTCGGGCGGAGCACGCCATGCAACCCGGCACTTCTCTACTGGCAATGACACGACATGCAACGTCAAAGATGGCTCTTCCAAGGGAAAAAACTGCCCGAAAAGGGCCTCATAAGCCGCTTTTCCGTATCTTTGTAGCAGCATTAAGACAATCGAAAACAGCATGAAAAGATTCGCACTTGCCGCAGCGGCACTTTTGCTGGCCGTGACTTCACTGACGGCAAAAGACTACAAACGCCCCTCGTTTAAAGAGGAACTGGTATGCAAAATGGGCGAAATCACCCCGAAAGACGTCAAAATAAAAGGCTCCACACAGGGATTTGCCGCGTGGGGGAGATACGGATTCGTGTTTCACGACGGCGGCCAGTGTGTCGTGGTAGACCTGGAGAAGCGCGACTTTCTCACCACCTTCTTCCTTGAAGACAACCGTTCGCACTGCAACAATGCCTCGTTTGGAGTGGAAAAAGCCCGGGGCAAAGAGTCGGCCTTTCCCCTGCTCTACATCTCGGAATGCAAGGGCGAGCACCGCTGCTACGTCACCGACATCACCACACATGGCGGCAAGACGGTGCAGACCATCTATTACAGCGGCGAAGGATATACCGGCTCCTATGACTGGTTTGTTGACCGCAAGCACAAACATATCTATACCTACGGCACCTGCGGCAAGGACAAACTGTTCAAGAAATTCAGGCTTCCCAAGCTGAAAGACTCCGACATGCGCGGCGAAGTGCACCTGACCGAAGCCGACGTACTGGACCAATTCACCATCGGCGGCATAGGCATCTATCAGGGCAGCAAGACAGACGGTAGATATGCCTATCTGGGAGAAGGCTATCCACCCCACGACCGCAACCTGCACGTAGTGGACTTAAAGAAGAAAAAGAAGGTAGCCACCGTTAACGTCAATCACCTGCACCACGAGCCCGAAGGCCTGGACATCAGAGACGGCTGGCTCTATGTTGCCATGCACGTATCGCGACAGCCCCGCAACGGACTTCTGTACCGCTTCAGCCTGAAATAAAAGAGAACACAGCAAAAAACAGCGAAAAAACCTTCGAAAAAAGCGGCTAATCGACAAATAAACATTATCTTTGCCACTCACAAACAGGCACAAGCCTGTCGCAGCCCCAAGGCAACCGACAAGAAAACATCAATACATATATAAAAAGACCCAAATGAACAAAATCATTCCCGCAATGGCAATAGGCCTCCTATTAGCCACGCCCGCAATGGCAAAATCCTATCGTCTGGCCTCGCCCGACGGCAAACTCGTGGCCACCATCGACGATTCGAAAGGCATCACCTATGCAGTCAGCTACGACGGACAGCAGCTCATCACCCCGTCACCCATATCCATGACCATCAACGATGCCAAAGACATCACCATAGGCACCCGCGTGAAAGCAGGCAAAATTCAGTCACACAAAGGCCTCATCAAAGCCATAGCCTACAAAAAGAGCCAGGTGGAAGACAACTACAATACCCTGACATTCCAACTCAACGATAAGTTCAGCCTCGTGTTCCGTGCCTATGACGAAGGCATCGCCTATCGCTTTGTGGCAGCAAGGAAAAAAGACTTCATCGTGCAGAGCGAGCAAGCCTCCTACAACTTTGCCAAAGACTGGAAAACCTACCTCCCCTATGCCAACGCATCGGGAACCATAGAGCAACAGTTCCGCAACTCGGGGGAAAACACCTACACACATACCGAACTGTCGAAGGCAAACCCTGAGAAAATAGCCTTCACCCCCATCATAGTAGAGGCCGACAAAGGCGTGAAAATAGTCATCGCCGAAGCAGACCTCGAAAACTATCCCGGCATGTACCTGCTCAACAACGGCGGCAGCAAGCTCAAGGGAGTATTGGTGCCCTACCCCAAGAAGATTATACAGGGCGGCCACAACAACCTGGAATATCTCGTTGAAAGCCACGAGACCTTCCTGGCCAAAGCCAAGGCATCGCAGGCCTTCCCCTGGCGCATCATCAGTGTGTCTGCCAACGACAAAGACCTGCTAAACAACGACATGGTATACCGCCTTGCCTCACCTTCGCGCGTCAGCGATGTACACTGGATAAAGCCCGGTAAGGTAGCCTGGGACTGGTGGAATGACTGGGGACTCTATAACGTGCCCTTCAAAGCAGGCATCAACACCGCAACCTACAAATACTACATCGACTTTGCCTCCAAACAAGGCATAGAATATGTCATCCTCGACGAGGGATGGGCCGTCAACCGCAAAGCCGACCTCATGCAGATAATACCAGAAATCGACCTCCCCGAAATCGTCAACTACGCCAAGACAAAAAACGTAGGCATCATCCTGTGGGCAGGCTTCTGTGCCTTCGACAAGGATATGGAGAAAGTCTGCAAACACTACTCCGAGATGGGAGTCAAAGGCTTCAAGGTTGACTTCATCAACCGCGACGACCAGCTGGCCGTAGACTTCGTATACCGCGCAGCCGCCACAGCAGCCAAGTACAACCTGCTCATCGACTTCCACGGTGTGTACAAACCCACCGGCCTAAACCGCACATATCCCAACGTGATCAACTTCGAAGGAGTGGCAGGTCTGGAACAGAACAAGTGGAGTTCCATGGAGAGATACGACCAGGTAAACTATGATGTCGTACTGCCGTTTGCCAGAATGTTTGCCGGACAAATGGACTACACACAGGGCGCTATGCTTAACGGCACAAAGCAAACCTACCGCGCTTCAAACACAGAACCCATGAGTCAGGGCACCCGAACCCGCCAGTTGGCACAATACGCCATCTTCTTCTCACCCCTCAACATGCTTTGCGACTCACCCACCCACTACGAAGAAAACCCCGAGTGCACAGAATTCATAGCCAAATTTCCCGTGGTATGGGACGAGACAATCCCGCTCGAATCAAAGATAGGTGAGTACGTAGCAGTGGCTCGACGCAGCGGCACCAAATGGTATGTTGGGGCAATAAACAACTGGAAAGCCATGGACATGACACTCGACCTAAGCCCGCTCAAGATAGCAGGACGTGCGGCACAAGTGGTAAGCGACGGCCCGAATGCAGCCAAAATAGCTGCAGACCATCTGCACCAACGCATAGTGATTCCGGCCGACGGCAAGGTGAAAATACACCTCGCACCCGGCGGAGGCTACGTGCTGCAGACACTCTAAAAAAGGCACAACAAAACAATCTTTCAATAGGGAGTGCCGCACCGCGGTGCTCCCTTATTCCATTCACAGCATACAATCACCTGTCATACACCCCGCACAACCACATTTCAGACTAATAGACTCACAAAAAGACAAAAAACAAGCGTTTCACTTTGAATTTCGCTTCGTTTACATTAACTTTGCCAAAAATACAGGCAGAAAGCCCTCATGAGTCCGCTCAACAAGATAAAGAACATACGAAAAATCAAGAAAATCCGCTTGCACCACGAGGGGACAAGCACACTCATAGGCGGATTTGTCATACTCCTGTTGCTCAATGCCGCCATCTACAGCCTGTTTGACAGCAAGATTCCATTCTTCTGCATACTGGCAGCATCACTCATAGTCTACGGAATCATGGTCAACTTCTTCCGCTGCCCCATCCGCATCTACGGAGGAGACACAAAAAACATCGTCGTAGCTCCGGCCGACGGCAAAGTGGTGGTCATCGAAGAAGTGGACGAAAACGAATACTTCGGCGACAGACGACTGATGATATCCATCTTCATGTCACTCGTCAACGTACATGCCAACTGGTTTCCCGTTGACGGATTCGTCAAAAAAGTAAAGCACGAAAACGGCAACTATCACAAAGCCTACCTGCCCAAAGCCAGCACGGAAAACGAACGCTCCATGGTGGTCATAGCCACTCCCAAGCATGGCGACATACTCGTACGCCAGATAGCAGGAGCAGTGGCACGCCGCATCGTCACCTATGCCCGCGAAAACGAAGAATGCTACATCGACGAACATCTGGGCTTCATCAAGTTCGGCTCACGCGTAGATGTATACTTACCCCCGGGCACGGAAATATGCGTCAAAATGGGACAATCCACAGTAGGCAACAACACAGTCATAGCAAAACTCAAATAAATGCCTTCATTCATAGCCCGCAACATACCCAACACGCTGACCTGCTGCAACCTCATCTCAGGTATCATAGCCACAAAACTCGCATTCGAATGCAACACAGAGTGGGCCATGGCCTTTATTATAATAGGTGCGGTATTCGACTTTTTCGACGGCTTCTCGGCACGACTGCTGCACGTATCATCACCCATCGGCAAAGAGCTCGACTCACTGGCCGACGTCACAACATTCGGAGTTGCACCATCGGCCATCGTCTTCTCCTTGCTGTCGGCCTACAGTCCCGACATACCTCTGCTGCCCTATACGGCATTTCTCATAGCAGCATTCTCTGCATTGCGGCTGGCCAAATTCAACCTTGACACACGTCAGACCACCTCATTCATAGGGCTCCCCACACCGGCCAACGCACTTCTGTGGGGTGCCATAGCCATAGAATGCACACAAACCTACAGCACCCGGCAGCCACTCCTGGCAGGCATCATCACAGGAGCCGTGGCAGTGACATGCGGACTGCTGGTGGCCGAAATACCCATGTTTGCACTCAAATTCAAAAACTTCAGGCTGAAAGACAACGCGCTGCGCTACTTCTTCATCGTTACATCACTGGCTCTTATACTCATATTCCACATCCTCGGAATCGCACTCACCATAGTATGGTATATCATCCTCTCCATTCTCACACAAAGAAACAGCAAGAATGGCACGCCATTTGCACCATAAGCATTAAACAACATCAATAGCACATGGGTCTATTCGGAGCTATCATCGTCGGTTTCATCGCCTACTTCCTGTATAAACGCATACGGGCCATATATAACGTACTGTTCAACAGCACACCGGACAACCGCAGACAAACACAAAACAACCGGCAACCACAACAGCCCAAACAGGAAAACAACAACCGCATCATACACGACGACGAAGGCGAATATGTAGACTACGAAGAAATAAAAGACAAATAACAGGACTTTCACTGTTAAAGAAAGCCTAAAGCTTTGTAGTATCAGAAAAAAGTTGTTCCTTTGCACTGCTTTTCGCGTAATCGCTGGCAGGATGCAGAGTTCCCTGTTATGTTGCGCGGAACTGACAACATAACAAAACTCCACAAGTAAATGGAAGACTTCATTAAAGTAGCTGAACAAGCATTCAACACCAAGAAAGAGTATCCCGCATTCAAGTCGGGCGACACCATCAGCGTAGCCTACAAAATCGTTGAAGGCAACAAGGAACGTATTCAGGTATTCCGCGGCGTAGTCATCAAAATATCCGGCCACGAAGACCAGAAACGCTTCACCGTACGCAAAATGTCAGGCACAGTAGGGGTAGAACGTATCTTCCCTATCAACTCACCAAGCATCGACAGCATCAAGATTGAGAAATATGGCAAGGTGCGTCGTGCCAAACTATACTACCTGCGCGCACTCACCGGCAAGAAAGCCCGTATAAAAGAAAGACGCGTAACCTTCAAGACAGAAGCCTAAAAACAAACAATACAGCCATCAGGTCAGGGCAGCATCACCGCCAAGCACGGCAATGCTGCCCTGACCTGTTTTATATCCCCGACTCAAAAAACCAATGCCGAAGTTTCCGAAAACACCGAAAAAAGCAAGAGAAAAGCTTGTATCTGCAAGCAAATTCTATTAACTTTGGCCTTTGAATATTACAAGGACATTACAAAACACTACAGCCATCGAAAACACTGACGACATATTGCTCCGGACAATGCAACAGATGCCGGCCATCCAACTGGAACAAATGGGGAAGATAAAACTCATGAACCGTACTGACACAAAGTTCCTTACCAACAAGGAAGGGCTGATGAAAGTATTGGAACTGGCAAGAGATGACTACTTCGTGCAGGAAATAAAAGGCAAACGCATCGCACGTTATCGCACCACATATTGGGACACCGATGACCACGACTTCTACGTAATGCACCACAACGGGCATAAGCCACGATTGAAAGTCCGCGTCAGAACCTACGAAGACTCACAGGGACTCACCTACCTTGAAATAAAGCGCAAGGACAACCATGGCAAAACAAAAAAGAGAAGAACCGAAGTAAAATCACAGACAGAAGTCATAGAAAGCGGAGGTGACACCTACCTGCTCGAACAAACAGGCATACACATCGACACTCTGCACCCATGTCTGCAAAACTACTTCAAACGCATAACCCTCGTCAACAAAGGGAAAACAGAACGACTCACCATAGACTACGACATACAATATACCAACTTCGAAACCCACAAGACTGCAGATTCCGGCAACCTTGTCATAATAGAACTGAAACGAGACGGCCTCGTTTTCTCTCCCATCAAAGAGATTCTCACGGAACTGCGCATACGTCCGCACGGCTACAGCAAATACATCTTCGGGTCGTTCCTCACCAATGACAACCTGAAGAGCAACCTTATCAAGCCCAAATACGCAGAAATAAAAAAACTATTATAGAACCATTTATACCATCATACAATGTTAGGACTGTCAACAACGTTATTGCTTAGCGCAACCACCTTCATGGGATTAGACCTGATCAACATCCCCGGACTGATTGAAATGATTACCCGCTTCCTGCTCAACCTGGTAGTAGTATGGATTATCGCACACTTCTTCTACTATCCTAAAAGCCAACGGCGTGACTACTATTTCACCTTCATGTTAATCTCCGTGAGCATCTTTATGCTGATATACCTGATGGATGGTTCAAAGATGAAGATAGGTGCCGCCCTCGGTCTCTTTGCCGTATTCGGCATCCTACGCTACCGCACAGAATCAGTGCCCATCCGCGAAATGACATATCTGTTTTTCCTGGTGGCACTGTCAGTAGTCAACGGCATGGCAGCCAAGCTGAGCCTGGTAGAACTACTCGTAGCCAACCTCATCTTCATCATATCAGTAGCAGCGTGTGAAAGCAATCTGCTGGCCAAACACGTCTCGTGCAAGTTTGTCAAATACGACAACATCAAACTCATAGTACCCGAAAGACGCGAAGAACTGATTGCAGACCTCGAAAAGCGATTGGGACTTAAAGTCATCAAAGTGGAAATAGGTTCCATCGATTTCCTGCGCGATGCAGCACTCATCAAGGTTTTCTACAAAGGAACATTAGACTCAAACACAGCAGAAAGCGTTATCAAAATGCCAAAAAATTATGAATAAGAAAAGTTTACTACTCGGCTTAATCATTGCAGCAAGCCACTTCACCCCCACACATGCCGATGACTTCGGCCTATGGACGGATGCAAGCATCGCACAGAAAATAGGTTATACAGGCCTCAGTGCAGATGTCAGCCTCGGCTTCCGCGCCAACAACAATTGGAACAACGTTGAGCGTTGGAACCTTGGAGTGGGTCTCAGCTACGACATCTGTCCGTTTCTGGAAACAGGCATCGGCTATGATTTCATTTATGCCTACAACCCTTCCGAACAGAAAGCCAACTACAACAGCAGCAACGTATGGCGCGGATACAATATAGAAAATGCTTTCTGGCGTGTCAAAAACAGATTTCACTTCGAGATGAAAGGCAAGGTTGACGTTGGACGCTTTAGCTTCTCCCTACGCGAACGCTATCAGCTCACCGGATACAATCACCGTTGGTTGCGCGAAGACAAGTACCGCTTTAACGAAGGAACCAATCTTGACGGCACAAGCGACTATATCTATGAAGGTAAAAGCTACTTGCTGCGTGATGGCTATCCCCAAAGTGAAATGGAGCTCAAAGAACACAAGAACAAGCATTACCTGCGTTCACGGGTACAAGCAGAATACAACATTCCACGCATACCGCTCACACCTTACGTCTCATGGGAAATCAGCAACAACCTCTCCAACGGCTTCTCTTCTGACAAATATCGTTACAGCATAGGTACCGACTGGAAAATAACAAAAGGACAACACCTGTCCATCGGATATGTCTATAACGACGGACAAGACGATGATGACGAAGGAGACCTTCACGCCATACAGGTGTCCTACAAGATAAAAGGGCTCTTCTGGAAAGATCCGACAAAAAAATCAAAGAAGAAATAGCCTTTCCACTCCAAAAAGCAGCAAAAACGTGAGCGTTTTGCTGCTTTTTCTTTATCCGTTAACAAAAGATAGACTTGAAAGACAGCCGCAACCGTCATTTATAACTATCTTTGCAAGCCTAATAAAAGGCTGACAAACAATCAACGGCAGACCGAACTGCCTACTCCAGTCTCAAATTACCAACAATAACAAATATGAAAAAGTTCGTACTTTCAACCCTAATGGCAGTAGCCCTTGTATCGTCTGCATCAGCACAGACATATAAGTTTCTCATACTGCAGAACCAAACCGGAAGCCAAACAGGCTTGCTTCTTCAAGGCCTAAAGCTGACATTCAGTGGCGACATCCTGACAGCATTGCAAGACGGAAAGCCAACAACATTCCCTATCTCGTCACTACAAAAGATGTTCTTCAGCGCAACCGAGACAGGCATCAAGTCTATCGGAAATGACAATGCTGCCTTTTCGCTGGACGGCTCTACCTTGACAATTAACGCCCCAGCCGGTACTATCGCAAAAGTCTATGACACCAAAGGCCGCATGATTATGTCAACAAAAGTAACGACTGACGGCAAACCAGCCCTCATCAACACGCTTCAACCGGGCATATATGTAGTAAAAGCAGCACAAACATCCCTTAAATTCATCGTAAAATGAAAAAGCTTCTATTCTTCATAAGTTGTTTCATCCCTGCTTTGACGCTCTCCGCTCAAAGCATGTACATCTATCAAGACAACATCGCTACCGTAGTCAATGCCCCCACAGCCGGTGACATGACATACGGAAAAGAAACGCTGACCGTGCAAGGCATCACTTTCCCCCTGACAGCCGTCGACAGCATCATATTCAAGGACAACACCGTTCCGACCGACAGTGTGATAGTTGAATATGCCGGAAATGCGGCCAAAATCTACGTGCCCATACAAGTCAGCCCATATCTTACCGTCACCACGGAAGGGGCACATGTGTCCATCGCATCGTCACAAACAAACGACAACGAAATCAAATATGCACTCAAAGGTGCGAGTCAGAACGGCTCTTTCTACCAAACAGGTACATACAAATGTTCCATTTACTTGAACGGAGTAAGTCTGACAAGCTCCAAAGGAGCAGCCATTAACATCGACAATGGCAAGCGCATCAACGTATATGTTGCCGATGGAACGACAAACAGTCTCACCGACTGCACCGGCGGCACGCAAGCTGCCTGCTTCCGCATCAAGGGGCATGCAGAGTTCAGGGGCAACGGCACACTTAACATTGCCGGCAACTCCAAGCATGCTTACAAGTCAAACGAATATACCATTCTGAAAAAGACTTTCGGAGGCATCATCAATATCACAAAAGCAGCAAACGATGCCATGCACATCAGTCAATACTTTGAGATGAACAACGGCAACATCAATATCAAGGATACGGCCGGCGACGGCATCCAATGCGACACAACCGACGACAAGACAGACGAGCTAAACGGCCAGTTGATTCTTAATGGCGGCAATATTGTCATGACTCTTAACGGTGACAATGCTGCAGGGCTGAAAAGCGACTCGTTGTTCACATGCACCGGAGGCACTTATACCATTACCATGAACGGCAAAAACTCTGATGGTGCCGATGTCTATGCAGCCCTTATCAATGACAACACTTCTTCGCCCAACTTCACCATCACGCAAAACGGCGGTTACCTCAATGCTTCCGATGGCAGCAAGAAAAAGAGTTCATGCTTCAAGACAGAATCCGACATGCGCTTCCTGGCCGGAACAATGAACGTCTACTTTAATAAAGACCTAAAAGCAAAAGGCGTAAAAGTCGGAGGCAATTACTACTACACAGCAAAGGCTAAATTGAATGTTTCTCCCGATGTTGAAGGTTCTCTCATCCCTGTCAAGTAAATAGTCATTGATATCATAAAATCTGCACGGCATTTCCTTGACGCAAATGACGTGCAGATTTTTGTTTTTATCATACGTATCTCCATTACCCCCCCATGACACATATTGCAGCAATTGACATCGGCAGCAATGCCTGCCGCCTGCTTATCAAAGAGATAGAAAGCATGAAAGGCCGTTATGTGCCGGAAGTACGCCCCACATACGACTTTTTCACCCGTACACCCATCAAATTGGGAGCGGATGTCTATGCCGGTGGCACTGTATCACACGAGAAAACAGAAAAGCTCATACAAGCCATTGCCCAATATAAGGATGAAATGGACAAACACCATGTCGTTCGCTTCCGTGCATGTGCCACGGCCGCATTAAGAGACGCAGCCAACGGCATCGAAGTTGTTGAAGCTGTATTCAAAAAGACAGGCATAAAAATCCAAATCATCTCCGGACAGGAAGAGGCCTCCCTTGCACGGCTCAGCTACTACATGCAACCAAAGGCTGCTACAGGCTATCTGCTGTTTGCCGATGTCGGCGGAGGAAGCACGGACATCAGCCTATGCCACAACCGTGAGCCACTCTACACCCACTCCTTCCGTGTTGGCTCCATGCGTATGAACAACCATACGCAACGACAAGAAGACATGCAGGACTTGATTGATGAAATCCAAAATCTATCCGGCCAATACAAGCCCCTGCACTTGATAGGAAGCGGGGGAAGCATCCATAAAATATGCCGCATGTTCGCCCCTGACGAACATACAGACACCATCACTACCAATAATATAGAAAAGCTGCACAGTCTGTTGAAGCCCCTCGACATAAAACAGCGAATGGAACTTTACCAACTCAAGCAAGACCGCGCTGAAATCATCGTTGAAGCTGCCGAAATATTTCTCAATATAGCTCACGCCGCCAATGTGCCGTCCCTTCAAGCCCCACGCATCGGGGTTCGCGATGGAATCATTGCCTCATTGATGCAAACTCTTGGTTAAAACATCGGAGCTGATCCCATTTCACATCTTTTCAGACTTCAACCTGTTATACTCGACAAGCAAAGCTGTCCTAACATAAAAGGACAAAAGCATGGATGATTCGCAGATTGTTGACAATATCCTCAAGCAACACGACACAAGGCTGTTCGGAGTACTCGTCGAGAAGTACTCCGGTCTGGTATTCTCGAAAGCCATGGGCATTACGCACAACAAGGAACTTTCTGCCGAAATCACCCAGCAGACTTTCATCAAAGCTTACATGAATCTTGACGCGTGGAACAGAGGCAATTCACTTGCCCCTTGGCTCTCCGTCATATCCGCACACATCGCCATCAGCTTGCTCGACAAGATGAAACGGCAGCAAGCATCAGATGTCTGCGAAGATATTGCTGACGAGCCCTACGATGACGAACATGAGCAGCAATTGTGCCACCTTCACGAGGCCATCAAACTGTTGCCATCGCAAGATCGCGAAATCATCCGTCTGCATTACTATCAGAAACTAAAAGCCCATGAAATTGCGAAGAAGCTCAGACTCACTCCTGCCAATGTCCTTATGAAGCTTCACCGAATACGTGAGAAACTAAGACTACAACTAAAAGCACACGACCATGAACAATACTGAACTCGACCAATTGATTGTTGAGACCATCGAACGCGACGAGACGCTCAAAGCCATCAACAAGAATATCCTGTCACACATACAGAAGAGCCACCGCCATGCGGTTCTTGGCAAAGTCATAAAAATGATTGCCATCGCTTTCGGCTGCCCGTTGCTCTTTGCCACCTATTGCTGGACGACCTACAATAATGCAGCCCACAGCAACTTCTCGACGGTTGCACTCTGCTTTATAGGACTGACTGTTGTCATCTTGTTTATTTCGCTCTCTGCAATCATTACAAAAATTCATGCCGAAGATTTGTAATAAAATGCCTTTCTGAGAGTCATAACACTGAATACAAATCAAACAATTAAACACATAAGAAACATGGAAGGAATCTTAGCAATCGTAATGTCAATGGCTATCCCCATCGTGATAGCTATCTGCCTCACAGTTACAAGCATCACCAACAAACGCTCCGAGACCGAGCTCCGCAAGACCATTGCAGAAGCAAACAACATCGACCCGGAAACGGCCAAAGTGCTTGTTGCCCATCAACCACGCCACAACAGAAAGTGGAGATTTTCCACAACCAACTTAACGGGAGGCCTGTCATTGATAGGCTTGGGATTAGGTATGATTCTTGCCAGTTTAATGAATTTCGGCACAGGACAGCTCGAATTCTGGATTTCGCTGGCCTTTGGAACAGGTTTGGGTCTATTAGCCTCGTTCCTCATCACGTGGAAATTGAGTTCAAAGATGGAACAAAAAGAAAAAGCTGAAGAAACAGAGGACAACAATCCGGATTGACAACATCCTGACAGCCGCTAAATCTACAAACGCTCCGAAAGCCATACAATGGCTATCCGGAGCGTTTGCCGTATTGTATGCAAACAGCACCCTTAGTTATGCACGAGCGTTCCTATCTGCTCACCATCCAACACCTTTTTCAGATTTCCATATATGTCCATGTTGAACACGTAAATAGGCAGACCGTTTTCCTTGCACATTGTAGTTGCGGTGAGATCCATCACCTTCAGACCTCTATTGTAAATCTCATCATACGTTATGTCATGGAATTTGGTCGCAGTCGGATCCTTTTCAGGGTCTGCCGTATAGATGCCATCTACACGCGTACCTTTCAACATCACGTCGGCTTCGATTTCAATACCGCGCAGCGACGAGCCCGTATCAGTGGTAAAATAGGGATTGCCCGTTCCGCCACTCATGATAACCACCTCGCCATCGTTCAGCAGACGCAAAGCTTTCCATTTACTATAAAACTCTCCGATAGGCTCCATTCTGATGGCTGTCAGCACACGGCTCGGCACACCTACTGCACCAAGGGCACTGCTCAATGCCAGTGAATTGATTACCGTGGCACACATTCCCATCTGGTCTCCTTTGACCCGGTCAAAGCCCTTGCCTGCACCGCTCAGGCCCCGGAATATGTTTCCACCGCCTATAACTATACCTATCTGGACACCCATCTCGCGCGCTTCCTTGATTTGCGCGGCATAATCGTTAAGACGGCAAACGTCTATGCCGTATCCTTGCTGACCGGCAAGGCTCTCGCCGCTCAGTTTCAATAACACTCTTTTAAAGATTGCCATGTTTTTATCTCGCTTTTTCTTGTATAAACTCCATTCGCTAAAGCAAAAGTACAAAAAACAAGTTACACTCCACCTTCCTTTGCACGTATTCTCACATGCAACAGCGAAAAAACACAAGCCACCCGTTTGAATTCCATTATTAATCCGTAAAAATTTGGTGCGTCATAAAAGAACGCCTAATTTTGCAGAAGAAATAATAGCATGATAGATATCAACGGCATTACAAAAAGTTTTGGTGCGCTTCGCGTACTGAAAGGCATTGACCTCCATGTCGACAAAGGAGAAATTGTGAGCATTGTCGGGCCGAGCGGTGCCGGGAAAACCACCTTGCTCCAAATCATAGGCACATTGGATAAGCCTGACTCAGGAAGCATTGTCATTGCAGGCCAAGACATCTCGGGTATGAAATCCAAGTCATTGGCAAAATTTCGTTGCACCAATATTGGTTTTGTATTCCAGTTTCACCAGTTGCTACCCGAATTCACGGCATTGGAAAACGTCATGATTCCGGCTTTCATTGCAGGCAACAGCTATAAAGAAAGCCGTGAACATGCCATGGAGTTACTCAATTTCATGAAATTGAGCGATAGGGCGAACCACCGTCCCAAAGAACTTTCGGGAGGTGAGAACCAGCGTGTAGCCGTTGCACGTGCTTTGATAAACAATCCGGCCGTCATTTTGGCCGACGAGCCTTCGGGTAGCTTGGACACTAAAAACAAAACCGAACTCCACAAACTGTTTTTCGACTTGCGCGACAAGATGGGACAGACATTCGTCATCGTGACTCACGACGAATCGTTGGCCTCACTGACCGACCGCACCATACACATGAAAGACGGTATCATTTCGCATACAAGGACAGACAATCCAACCATCTAACAAAGCTTTCCAGCCATGCAAATCGGGCATTTCAACCGACTACGTATCATACGATTTACCGACCATGGAGCCATTCTCGATGCCGACGGCAAGGACATTCTGATGCCCAAGAAATATGTCACCGACGACATGCACGCCGGCGACGAAGTAAATGCTTTTGTCTACCTTGACCAATCAGGTCGGTTGGTGGCCACACAAGAAACGCCGTTGGCAGAAGTCGGCCAATTTGCCTTTTTGGAAGTTGCATGGACCAACCGCTTTGGTGCATTCATGAACTGGGGATTGATGAAGGATTTGTTTGTCCCGTTCAGCGAACAAGGGAAGCGATTCGTTCAAGGCAGAAGCTATTGGGTATATATCTACATCGATGAAAAGACTGGACGAATTGTAGGTACATCGAAAATCGATCGTTACATATCTGATGACCACCCGACGTTTGCCCCGGGCCAGGAAGTTGATGCCTTCGTCTGGAAACAAACAGATTTGGGCTACAAAGTCATCGTTGAAAGCACATTTGAAGGCCTTATCTACCGCAACGAAACATTCTCGGCCATACATATCGGCGACAAACTGAAAGCGATTGTAAAACAAGTACGCGATGACGGTAAAATAGACCTTGCCCTGCAACACTCGGGGAAAAGACTCATCGACGGATTCGCCAACACCCTGATGCGTGAGCTTTACAATGCCGACGGCTTCCTACCATATGGCGACCATACGCCGGCCGATGAAATAGCCGACCGTTTCCACGTAAGCAAAAAGACTTTTAAAAAGACCATCGGGGCGCTTTACCGGCAACGTGCCATTGAAATAACCGACGATGGAATCTGCTTTGCTAAACAACGGGAAGACTAAGACCCGTTATTTTCCTGTAAAGATCCAAAGCATACACATCCGTCATGCCCGTAATGTAGTCCAGCATTCCCATGACACGACCATGCAATTTCGGGTGACGAATCTGATACTGATTAGGCACACGATCAATCAACAAACGGCTGTAAGCCTTACCGGGTTCTAATATGGCATCTGTCATCAAATCCAACAAAGTATAGATGATGCGGTAGCCTGCCAATTCCACATCCAGCACATCCCTTGAAGTATAAACATGCTTTTTGGCGTAATTGGCGCAAGCACGAAACGCCCGTAGGCATCTTTCGCTTGTATGTTCTATCAAAGAGCCCTGCAAACGCCCTTCCAGAATTTCCTCTTCGTGATTAACAAAAGCTTTCACGCACTCTTGCTCAATCATATTGATTACACACGAACGATAGTACATCACTCTTTCGTTCGGGTCGGTGACATAAGGATGGGCAGAGCATATCCTTTCACGCATGTCGCCATCGAAAAAGCCAAGCAGCAAGTCACATGTCTGCTCAGTTGTCAGCAAATGCAACTTATGGGCATCCTCGATGTCCATGATCTCATAGCAAATATCATCGGCCGCCTCAACAAAATAGGCCAACGGATAACGAACATACCGTTTGCCGGCACCTCCATCATCATGCAGGCAAATAATGCCCAAATCGTGAGCTATTGTTTCATAGTCATGCACCTCACTTTGAAAGAAACCGAATTTGGGATGTCCCTCCGACAAGACAGACGTGTAGGGATACTTTACAATTGAAGCAAGAACACTGTAAGTCATCACATAGCCCCCTTTGCGCCGCCCGTCATATTGATGGGTCAACAAACGAAAAGCATTGGCATTCCCGTCAAAGTTGATAATGTCACTCCACAGCCATCCACCCAGCTCATCGCCGCATTCACTAATAATACGGTCACGGATTTTTTGACCTTTACCCTCTGAAAAAAAACTGGAAATAGCTCGTTCTCCGGAATGACCGAAAGGAGGATTGCCCAAATCGTGAGCCAAACAAGCCGGCGAAACGATAGAGCCCAACATTGATACGGCGGTATCCTTCAACTCGGGATGTTTCTTCTGCAACTCACGGGCCACATCATTGCCCAAAGAACGCCCTACACTCGACACTTCAAGACTATGCGTCAGCCTGTTATGCACAAATACACTTCCGGGAAGAGGAAACACCTGCGTCTTGTTCTGCAAGCGGCGAAAAGGGGAAGAAAAAATCAAACGGTCGTAATCACGTTGAAACTCCGTCCTGTGCTCAGCCATTCCACGATGCCCGTATTCCTGTCCCAAACGCTTAGACGAAATCAGTTTCAACCAATCCATCCTTTTTATATCATTCTCGATAACTTCCATCATCCTTTAATTTGTTGAAGTCACAAAGTTACGAATTTGATGAAAATCTTTCTGCGCAAGAATGAACAAACCGCTTTCAAGCCGATAACTATGGACAACTTTTGCTAACTTTGCCGCTTAAAGCAACCAACATGCCTACCATGAAAGTAAAAATCATCAACCGTTCTCACCACAGCCTTCCATTGTATGCCACAGAAGGCAGTGCAGGCATGGACCTTCGTGCCAATTTAGAAGAACCTTTCACTCTGAAATCCCATGAACGCGCCTTGATTCCTACCGGACTTTACATAGCTCTTCCTCAAGGATATGAAGCTCAAATACGGCCACGCTCCGGATTAGCTTTGAAAAAAGGTATAGGATTGCTGAATTCACCCGGAACCATAGATTCCGACTACCGTGGGGAAATAGGAATCATCATGATTAACCACTCCGATGAAGACTTTATCATCAACGACGGCGAACGCATTGCACAAATGGTCATCGCACGCTATGAACGAGCTGAATGGGCACAAGTGGAAACATTAGACGAGACAGAGCGTGGAGCCGGCGGATTCGGACACACCGGCATCAAATAACAGCTTACAAAAAGGAATGAAAAGGCAGACGCATATAGTAAGATTGAAAATCATGAGGACTATCGCAACAATAATTCTCCTTACATCCTTATTGTCATCCACATTCCAGCCGGCCTTTGCACGCAAAGCAAAAAAGCTCAATAAAACTTCAGCCATTGCAACCCTCGATGATGAGAAGTTCAATCTTTATTATCTGGAATCTGTCCTGCAACGCGAGAAAGGTAATCTTACAGCTCAATTCAACCTGCTGAGACGCGCACTTGAAATAAAACCTAATGCACCGGAAGCCTTATTCGACTTAGCCGAAGTTGCATCGCAAAGTGAAATCCTGGAGCCCGAACAGATAGAAGCCCTTTATAAAAAAGCCACAGAAAAATCGCCCGACAATACTTTCTATCTCGAATCTTATGGCAAGTACGAGATGAAAAACGGCAACTTCAAAGAAGCCATTCCCATTTTCAGGCAACTATCCCACAACGAGCTGAAAAGAGCTACAGCCTATCAAATGCTTGTAACAATCTACGAGCAGCAGCAAGATTTCGACAATCTGATTACCACCCTCGATGAATGGGAAAAGGCCGAAGGAGGCTCCGAGGAAATCCAGAACATGAAAATGAAGACATGTTTTCAGATGAAGCATTATGAAGAAGGTTTCAAGATTGCATCCCAGCTCATCAAAGAGAATCCTGACAATGATTATTATCCCGTTACATGCGCAGAAGCATATTTGCAAAAAGGAGACACGGCAACTGCGTGGAAAACCTATGAAAAAGCCATTCAGAAAAATCCCGGAAGTTTATCAGCACAGTTGTTCCGCGTATACTATTTTCAATATACACAAAACGAACCGCAGCTGCTCGATGCCTGCGAATCTGTCATTCTTAATGCACAGCAGCCATCGGATATCCGCGTCTCCCTGGCACAAGGTCTCATCAGCAACCTGAAGGGGACAAAAGCAGAAAACCGCATCACACAAATTTACAAGAAACTCTGGCAGCAACCGATGAGCGACACCAGATTGCCAGAACTCTACGGACAATATCTGGCTTCAAAAAATGCACCCGACACGGCTTATATCCCGTGCATGAAAAAAATTCTGGAGATTAATCCGGCCAACGAATCGGCCCGCCTTACGCTCATTCAGGACAGGCTTAACCACCGCGACTACAAAGCCGCGGCCGGCCTGTGCAGCGAAGGCATTAAACTCAATCCACGCAAACTTCTTTATTATTACCTTGGCGGTGGTGCTCTGTTTCAACAGAAACACATCGATGAATCTTTACAGATGTTCTCAAACGGAACACACTATGTATCGACCACAAAAGACAAGGAAATCGTTTCGGGTTTTTATTCCGCCTATGCAGATGCACTGCACGAAAGCGGTAAAATTCGCGAATCATACGCTTGCTATGATTCTGCTTTGGTCTACAACCCTTCCAATGTAATATGTCTCAACAACTATGCCTATTTTCTGTCCTTGGCAGAAGAGCGGTTAGATCAAGCCGAGCAAATGAGTGCACGAACCCTCAAAATAGAACCCGACAATCCGACCTATATCGATACGTATGCGTGGATTCTATTTGTAAAAAAAGACTATGAACAAGCTCGTGCCTACATAGAACAAGCACTGAAACTCGTCAAAGATGAAAAAGAAGATGCCAGCCTTTATGAACATGCCGGTGACATCTATATACAGTTAAAAAGAAAAAAAGAAGCCCGGCAAGCTTGGAAAAAGGCATTGCAATTAGGCAGCAATTCTACAACTCTGAGACAAAAAATAAAGAAATCCAAATATATCCGACCATGAAACAAATCACTATACTCCTATTCATTTTTATATTGGCACTGACAATGGCCGGCTGCAAATCGGGACGCAACCTGCAAAAGGATAAAGACGAAGGTGCAACAACCGAAGCCCTATACAAATACAAAGTAGTTGGCAACAGCCAGTCGGAAAAAGCCGTCACCGGAAAAATGAAGATTAGCATACAAGCCGGTGATAAAAACATCTCACTTAGCGGCAATCTTAAAATGATGCGCAATGATGTCATTCAGCTATCACTGTCATTCTTAGGTATTGAAGTAGGACGTATGGAATTCAGCCCGAAAGATGTTTTGATACTCGACCGGGTTCACAAGCAATACGCACGGGTAGACTACACAAAGATTGATTTCCTGCAATCGGCCAAACTTGATTTCAATGCCTTACAGGCGCTCTTTTGGAACGAGCTGTTTGTTCCCGGCACTGCCGATGTATCAACTGCGCTCAATGACTTCCGCGTTTCAGAAAGCGGTGGCCACACGCTGCTTATTCTCTCGACAGCACCTCAATTCGACTACTCATTTCTGACCATTACGAACACAGCGAAAATCAACCGAACCACCATTCGACCTAAGAACATTGACAATCAAGACAATCTGGAATGCCGCTATAGCAACTTTGTCAAATTGGGTGGAAAAACATTTCCATCTTCCATACGGCTCCAATTCAAAGGTGATAAAAAGACTTATACCCTTGATATGAACCTAAGCAACCTAAACAATGATTCCGACTGGACAACCCATACCAATGTATCTTCAAAATACAGTCCAATGGATATCAACAAACTGTTGGACAAACTGGCAGGAGCCCTCTAAGCAATCGTGAAAACGGTAGAAACGATGAAACAAAAAATATTCCTGTTGTTCCTTTTATGCAGTCTGGCTCTAAGCCTTCCGGCACAAACAAACAAAAAGATACGTCAACTGCGCACACAGAAGGCTCAGCTTCAGAAGAAAATTCAAAAAAGCGAACAACAGCTGAAATCAACAAGCCGCAATGTCCAAAAAGGATTGAACAACCTGTCCGTACTCAACGGACAAATCGAAAAGCAGGAAAAAAGTATCAAAGACATGCAATTTCGCATTGATTCCATCCAGCACCATGTCAACAGACTTTCCGGTGAACTGCGAAAGCTCAACAAGCAATTGGATGAGAAGAAGGACAAATACAAACGTTCCATGCTTTATTTATATAACAACCGGAAATCGCAAAACAAGCTGTTATTTATTCTTTCGGCCGACAATTTTTCGCAAATGCTACGCCGCTATCGATATACCCGCGAATACGCCAAATATCAACGCGTACAAGGCATGCTCATCCAAAAAAAAGAAGAACAGGTTCACAAAGTTCAGTCAGAGCTGCTTCGTAGCAAATCAAAGCACAGCCAGGCATTAGGGAAGCAACAAGCTGAAAAAGAAAAACTCGTAACTCAGCAAGACCAACAGAAGAAGACTGTAAAGCAACTGCAAGGCCAGCAAAAACAACTGCAGAATGTCTTGGCTCAGAACAAAAAGGAAATGACCCGGCTCAATGGGAAAATAGACTATTTCGTTCAACAAGCCATCGAACAGGAGCGGAAACGCCGCGAAGCCGAAGAGCGCAAACGTAGGGAAGAAGAACGAAAAAAACGCCAGGCAAGCGAAAAAAAGAATATTACAGCCGAGAACAGCCGGTCAAGGAAAGAGAAAGCGCAAAAAGACTCACGCCGGAGCGAGCCCATGCCCGAATATAGGGAAAGCAGCAAAGAATACAAATTGGGGCAAAGCTTTTCTTCCAATCGCGGAAAACTGCCCGTACCCGTTACCGGGCCTTATGTCATTTCAGCCCACTACGGAAATTATTCCATGAAAGGCCTATCCGGTGTACGGCTTGACAACAAAGGTATCAACCTGACAACAAAATCCCCCTCCAGCGCCCGATGTGTATTCAACGGTGAAGTCAGCATGGTTTTTGCCTTCGGAGGCATGATGAATGTGCTCGTGCGACATGGCAGCTACATCTCAGTCTATTGCAACTTATCCTCTGTCTGCGTGTCTAAAGGGCAACGTGTCTCTACGCGACAATCACTGGGAAATGTGGCACGCGATGCATCAGGAAACTATACGCTCCACTTCCAATTGCGCAAAGAGACCAAAATCTTGAATCCTGAAAGTTGGATTTCCCGTTAGTCCTTTCCGGCTTTCCTGGAAAATACCAGATTCCATATTTTCACTTCACGGGCAAACACAAAGGCCCCCATTTTCGTGTTGCCTCCCATACGTTGGTACAACAAATCCGCATCCGTAGCAATGGCCTGGCAACGGTAATTATCGCGTTCCTCGCTCATATCCGTAATGGCAAAAGCCAAAGGAGTCTCTCCGGGCACTTCAACATTCAATCGGCGCCCCGGCTTACAATTCACCATTCTGTCTTTTTGAACATAAATAACCACTGTATCCGTTTTTCCTGACCATATCACTTCCACGGGAATCTTAGTACGCAATTTCACTACCTGCAAGATAATCACTACTGCTGCCAGTATGAAAAGCATCACGGCACTCATGCCCCAATGAATCCAAAAACCTTTTACCTTTTTCATTCCCTTGCCAGTTCCAATTGATTCTTTACCAAATTATAATATACGCCCTTCAATGCCACGAGCTCCTCATGCGTACCTTGCTCTGCCACAATCCCGTGCTTCAGCACAACAATATTGTCGGCATGCCTCACGGTTGAAAGCCTGTGTGCTATAACCACCACGGTGCTCTTGGCAAACTCACGCCTCAGATTCTCGGTGATTTTCCTCTCGTTTTCAGCATCAAGCGAACTGGTGGCCTCGTCCAGCAGCATATAGATAGGATGCTTATACATGGCACGCGCAATCATGATTCTCTGTCTTTCCCCACCGCTGATGCCGTTTCCTTCTGCTCCTATTTTGGTATTGATGTCCAGCGGAAGCCCGTCCACATACTCTTTCAGACAGGCGGCTTCAAGGGCATCCTGCATCCGTTGTGCATCATAAGGTTCGCCCAATGTGATATTGTTTTTCAAGGTATCCGAAAAAACAAAATTGTCTTGCATCACAATGCCTGAAACCCGACGCAGCGATTCGGCCTTATACATTCGCAAGTCTTTTCCGTCCAACAGGATGCAGCCTTTTGTCGGTTCATAGAACTTCAACAGAAGCTTCATCAACGTAGTCTTTCCGCTACCGCTTTCGCCTACTATGGCCGTGGTCTTTCCTGCCGGAATCTTGATCGATACATTCTCCAGCACAGGCTTTCCGGCATTGCCAATATAACCGAAAGTCACATCTTTCAGTTCTATATCCCTCGGGCTGTCGGTCGGCACATCCATCCCGTCCTTTTTGTCTTCGTTTTCACAGAGATGTACCTCTTCCGAACGTTCCAGACTGATTTTCGCATCCTGCAGCTGGCGCAGGAAAGTTATCAGTTGCGACAACGGACCGTCTATTTGTCCTATAATGGTACTGATGCTCATCATCATTCCCAATGTCAAATCGCCCGATACCACAGCGGCGGCAATCCAGAATGTAACCAGAATATTCCTCGTTTGGCCAATTACCGTATAACCGGTATTCTGTATCTGATCCAAACGCAGCACCTTCTGACTCATTGCATAAAGCTCCTCTTGCATCGTTTCCCATTCCTTCACCTTGTAGCCGTCATAAGCATTCAGTTTGATATCCGTTATGCCGGTCATCAGTTCATACACCTTGTTTTGGTTACGCGCATTCAGTTTGAACTGCTCATAATCCAAGGCCTTCCTCTTTCTGAAAAAATAACTCATCCAAAACGCGCTTATACCGGTCATGGCCAAATAAAACAGCAAAATTTTCCAGCTGTAAAAACCTATAATCACCGACAGCACCATTCCGGTCAAGAGCGAGAACAAAGTCTGCATGCTTCCTTGTGTCGTAAAGCTCTGCAAACGGTAATGATCACCTATGCGTTGCTGATAGTCGCCCACACTTTTGGTTTCAAAAAATGTCATCGGCAGCTTCATCAGCTTTGCCAGATAGTCGTGCAAGATTCTGATGCTGATTCGAGTACCCATATAAAGCGAAACCCAGCTACTCACCATGCCCATGGTGAAACTTCCCACGAACAGGCACAACTGGGCGACAAGCAATGTGGTAATGATACCGAAATCCCTCATGCCGATACCTTGGTCTACCAAGGCCTGCGTCAGAAACGGCGTCACCAACGACAGTACCAACCCGCTCAACAGCCCCATCGACAACTGCACCATCTCGTTTTTGAAAGGCCATACATACTTCTTCCCGAACTTCAGCAATGAGTGCTTCTCTTTCACATCCTCATGACGATAGAAGTCTTCCATCGGTTCAATGGCCACTACTATGCCCCTATCACCGTTCAACCAGCACTTTCCCATATCCTTTTCGTCATATCCATGCTTGCCATAAGCTGGATTGGCTATATAGAAGGTACGTTTATTGGTCCAGCGGTTGCGCTTCACTTTGTAAAGGACCACGAAATGGTTCTGCTCCCAATGCAGAATGGCCGGCAATGGGCACTTCTCTTCCAGTTGGTCAAGTGTCATCTCAAACGTGACACTTTCCATTCCTATTTCTTTCAAGGCATCACGAATGCCCGCTACGCTCACACCCTCACGTGTCAGATGCGAAAGCGTGCGCAAATAGCTCAGCGGATAAGTGCGGCCGTAAGCCGAAGCCACCATGCGGATACAAGCCGGTCCGCAATCCATTTGATCAAACTGACGGGTATATTTCAAACGCATGGCAACTTCATTTTATACAGGTTATTGGTTATTTCTTTTTTGGTTGTTTATTCAATCGGTACACCACATGCAGCATTACATAACGCGGAACTACATTGTAACGCGTCT
>DJPH01000059.1 GCA_002439755.1 Prevotellaceae bacterium UBA6417
ACGTTCTTGGGGGCTTTGCGCCCCCGCCACTAAGGCATCCCCCGCAGTGTTTATCATGGTTCTATCCAGAAAAACGTTGCAGTTCTATTTGGACACTTCATTGTTGTCCAGTTTAGAGCCTGAAGCCGTAGAACAGGCGAACGCGCCATTTCAGGTTGTAGAATTCGAGTTGCCTTGAATTTCCGATGTTGGAAAAATCGAGTGTGCCGGACGCACCGGCGAAGTTGCGCTTCCAGGAGTAGAGCAATGCGCCACGGTTGGCGATGAAGAAGTTAGGAAAATGGAGTTGTGCCTTTGTAGTTGTTGCGTCTCCGATTATGTTGCTGTGATCATATACCACGAGGGTGGGAAGCGATGACAGGTGGAGCATCCAGCGGCGTCCTATGCAGAAGTTGTGGCCGTAGCCTCCGCCTATGGCGAAGTTGAGGCTTTTCAGCGTGGCTTTGTTGAACGGCTGTCCGTCTTGTGGGGAAATTTTGGTATATCTCCATTGTGCCGATGCTCCGATTAGCCAGCTGCCGGTACTTTTGTGCTGGATGTATGATTGGGTGAAGGCTGCCGGAAATGAGAAACGCCGGCCGTTGAATGCGTAGTAGAAGTTGGAGGCAAGTCCCTGGCGGTTGAGTGTGCCTTTGGGCATTTTGTATTTGCGGCCGTCGTATGTGATGTTGCCTTTGTCGGTTTTTGCCGCTTCATATATCACATCGAACCCCATGCGGTTGCCGTAGGAAGTGAGCTGATATTCCATGTCTTTATTCAGACCCACGAGTTTTGCCGGGTTTATGGCCACGCTTATTCCAATGCCGCGATATACTACGCCTGTGCTTATTGTGGCGCGGAAGCGCGATGCCCACAGTCCGGAGAAGCTGTTGCCGTTGTTTTCGCCGCGCATTCCCGTAAGAGCAAATGAATAATTTCCACGAAACTTTATGGTCCACGCTTCGGAGGGGCGTTTGATGTATGAGGTATCGATGTCTTTGTTGAAGTAATAGGCAGTGAGCAGCCTGTTTGCTAACGATAGTTTTTTGTCAGCGTTTGCAAGTCTTTGCACGTGCTTTTTGTATCTCAATGAGTCCTTTATAGTTACTTTTCTCTTGGACCTTATCAGCGAGTCTGCCCATTGCAGCATACGTTCGGAGTTCGCTGAATTGCGAACAGCCCGGCTCAGGCTGTCATCGCTGTTTGGAAAATTAAAAGAATGCGGTGTCGGGCATTGTGCAGCATATGATTCGGAAGGGAATGTTATGGCAGAAATGGCTGTAAGCAGCATTGAAATTCTTATGAAAGGCAAACTCTTCATTTTCATAACAGGCAATTTTATAGTTGCTTTATAGCTCTGTTTTATTTACAGCCGCAAGCAGTCTTCCTTTTTTGTTTACAAAGATAATATATTCCTGCGATAATATATGCTTTGAGATTGTTTCCGGCATATTCGGTTTTATACCTCTTTTGCTGTTTCAATTTGTAGAATCACGGCTTCATTTTTCAGGACCAAGTCTTGGTCGATAAAAACCAAGTCCTGATTATTAAAAACCAAGTCTTGATTTTAAGTAACCAAGTCTTGGTTCTGCAATTATTCGGTACCTTTTTGCAATTTCGCCCGTGCAAATTTCTAAAAGTCTTTGCTGTATTATTAAAATAGGAAGAAAGTATTTTTTTGACCTGATTCAAAATGGTTTTATCGGACAGCAATGGTTAGAAAACAGTGTTATGGTAGTCGAATCTATGATTCTGAGCCGTTTGATCCAGGATTCAGTGCCATTGCGTCGGCTGTCCGAGATAAGTTTGTCTTTGTTGGTCTCATACAGATTCCGGTAAACCTCTTCGAAGAACTTTTTAGGCCGACGTGCATTGGCGTCCGACAAGGTGTTGCGTCTGGGAACTGTCATAATGCCCACATGATGCAGCTTGCGGACTTCCGCAAGCATGGATGCCTCTATTTCACGCAATGAGTCGAAGCGCATAATCACTGCATACAGCATTGTCAGCAGATGCGTGAAGCCATCGAAGCTCTTCAGATATCTCTCACCGCCGTGGCTGCGACTGATTGCTACTATTTTTTCACGCTTCAGTGATTTTATCAACTGACCATATATCGGCTGTCCGAAGAGCGGACAGCAATAATTAGCAATACTCCATGCTTTTACCTATTACCCTTTGCGCGGTTATGAGTTTTACAGAGCATTTGGCAGTTGCTTTCGTCTGTAGCTCCTCCTTTGCACCAAGCCAACACGTGGTCGGCATCCATTTCTTTCAATGCCCAAATCTTATCCTTGTTTGACCCTTCACCACAAGCACAGAGAGGACAGTTGCTTACATGCTTTTTCTTTGCTTCCTCAGTTTGCTTACGATATACTCGCCCCTTGATGTTGTCATCGAATATACGGACATTCAGCAGTTTATGGTCCTTGCATCCTCCAAGCACATACTCGAACACATTTTTCTTGTCGGTGACGCAAGGGTCATCGTAAAGCTTTCTTGCCTTATTGGATACCTCTACATGATTATATGGAATGGTGTGAAATCTCTCATAGAGTTCGCCCCAGTTTAGTCCTTTCATCTTAGGAAAAACCTCATCAAAAGTGTGGTCTATCCAGGAGACAACATCATTGAAATAGTTTTTCAATTCGTTGATGTTGGTGTCTCGACGATGTTCCTGCATATAGTCTTTTATGTTTCCGTGACTTACCCACTTCAAAGCTTCCTGCAGGATTTCCTGTCTGTTGGCGGATCCAGATATATAGCATCCCCATTTTTGCAAACGGGCATCCTCCTTGTTGCTAAACTCTTTGCGTGCAGCACTTACGAATGGTCCAGAGTAGATGGCGTTCAGTTTTTCTTGGTCATTGAGACGGATACCACCGATATTGATGATTTCAAACCATTCCTTGATTTCCGATTCTGTACCCTCACAGATGTAAGCCAGCATCTTTGTATTCTCTATGAGTTTTCTGTCCTCTTCATTCAATGCATTGAATTTATAAGGAAGACCGTCTTTTTTGAGGTATGAGAACTTACCTATCAAATATCGACCAAGGCTTGTGATACGTTGCTGGCCATCAAGAACCTCCAAGCGCCCATCAGCCAGTTTATTGAAATACAACAATCCCAAAGGGTATTTCTTCAAGACTGAATCAATGACTGCAACTTCCTTTTCGCCTTTGTTCTCACTATAGAGATAGTTACGCTGATACTCGGGTTGAATGGTTAGCTTGCCAGCCAAGCCATACAGCCCCTTTCCATCAAGTTCACTGTACGTGAACCCTTCACATAACTCCTTTACTGTATATGTATGTAATTCTGCTTCCATATTATTGCTGTTTTCTAAGGATGAGTATTCTAGGATATGTATTATGGAGGATACCTTTTTTGTCCATAATTGCAGGCCCGGCGTTTAGGTCACTATAATTAGGATAATCATCCTTCGTATATACTTTCGATTTCAATTTGGGGTCTCCAGCTCCTCGCTTTGCAATTCCAACAATTTCGAACTGTTCCGGACAATACTTATCAAGAAAAGATATAGGTACTCCCATCATCTTTTTATAGTCAGAAGGAATCGCATCAGTGTATGGAATTTCAATAGCGTCGTAATTGTCATATTGTTTATAACCTATTCCCTTAACCTCCTTATGTTTGCTATACTTTATATTGTCAGATAACGACATCAAATGAATAGGATTGTGTCGATGACCATGATCTATATTCGTGTACCATCTTACACCTTTTACACGAATGTATTTTTTCCCATTCTCATCAATTCTCCATCCAGATGCCTCCAATGGATATTCGTCTGGTACTCCAAACTCTCGATCGCCGCTATGAATAGAGTATCCCAACCAAACCTTGTTGTCTTTTATCAATGGGAACACTTCTTTGTAGGTTATACAGTTGATGTTTCCTATGATAATGAACTGCTTATTTGCTTCAACAATCCATGCCAAGAACTCTCTGAATAGGGAGAACGGAGGATTGGTGACAATGATATCAGCCTCATCCCTTAGTTTGGTGACTTCCTTACTTCTAAAATCTCCATCTCCTTCAAGATAATCCCACTCCAAGTCATCTATGTTGATTTTACCATCTCCAGTTATGTCTTTTTCCAGGACAAATATTTTTCCATTGGTATCAGTCTTAGACATATCAAACTTCGGAGAATTAGTCTCAAAAAAAGAAGTTTGTATTCCTGCTTTGATAATCTTGCTATTGATAGCATAGCTTGTAGAGATGAGCTTTTTCAATCCCAGTTCCTCAAAATTCTGTGCAAAGTACTTGGTAAAGTTGCTCGATTCCGGATCATCGCAAGGCAGAAGTAGCGTCTTACCACGAAATACGTCTGGATTGTAGTCAAGATAGGCTTCCATTTCGAGTTCTATATCATAAAACATGGTATAGAACTCGTCTTTTTTCGCCGCACGGGCATTGTTTAGAGCTTTATTTGCCATAATTGATTGATAATTGTTGTATGGCACCCAACTATCAATCCGCTAAGTCGCAAAAAGGGCGTGATGCCTCTTATCGCGTTTAGCACGGGGCGGCGTAGGAATTGGAGCCCCAGTCCATCCATAATAATGCATCACGCCTATAGCGTGGTTGCATTGCTTATTCGGATGGATATGGAGGCTTCATACCTATATACGAGCCACCTATCACATATTATTTCCGTGCTTGTTATTCCAATTAGAGTTTCCTACGCTCTTGGCTAAACGCGAAATAATAGCGAATGCTTTTGTTTTAACCCACAATGTCTTGGAATATCATCCCAGTCAAGGGAGATAACCGATGCGAAGGTATAACAAAATCTTGGAATAAATGCTTTTTTCAAAGAGACAATATGAAATAAATCAGAAACATGAAGACAATATGACAGATAAGAACAGACCATATTTCAGCATCTCCAAGAATTTTCATGGAGAAAAAGACTATAGTTCATGAACAGTTGCTGCAATTACATTGAATGAAGGTTCAGATGATCGAGACCAAAAACATAAGAACTAAAGAAAGAGAACGGCGGGGTACCGTTCTTTTATAATGTCTCTTTTAAGTTGAGTTTTTACGGAATGGCTAATTCATTATCAGTTTGCGTTTTATGATGCTTCCGTCAGTCAATGTCAAACGGGCGATGAAGAGTCCCTTGCCTGCAGGTCTTGTAAAAGTGCCGGTATGATACTCGCGCACCTTGACACCAGCTGACGAGAATATCTCGGCTTTCACAACATTGCGGCCAACATGCACGGTGTTTCCATTGATGGTGATGGTTACGTCCTTGTCAAAATTGCCGGTCCGTATGCCTGAAGCAGACGGCTTCTTGAGCAGGGCGAAATCCATCCATGTCCATGATGCATTACGCCGTGCGTCTGGAAGCATGCTGTAGATCACCTCGTTACCGCCTGTGCGGTTGTCGTGCATCATTATGTTGGCACGCATGAGGTGTCCTTCGGGAGCCTTGTCATACCCGAGTGCCTTCCACGGTATTGCTGCCTCGATGGTGTAGACTCTCTTCGCAGTTTTGACCACACTGCGGACTCCGGTGAGTTCGTTGGATACCCAACTTCTTTTTTCGGTAGAGCCTTCGGAAGTGTCAATGTCACCTGAAAGCATAAAGAACAGGCTGTGCATGCCCGTAACGGGATACTCGTCAGAAGCGTACCTGGTGTCAAGGAACAGGGTCACACCGTCACCGTCAGCAGAGCTCAGTGGATACTGTGTGACATCTGACACTCGCGATATGAAGTAGAGGGAATCTTCATCATAGGCAAAGTCGGCGGTAAACCGCACCTTGTTGGCACTATGGCCGAGAATCATCTGTGTGGCATCACCTATGAAGTAGCCTTCGTTTCTGGTTTGTCTGCCGTCAACCTTAGGATGGCCGTAGGGAGCACTTAGCTGGCGCAGTGCACGTCCTTTTATCATGTCGACCCGTCCCGACATGCCGCCTACAGCCACCACTGTTCCTGTGTCAATGACGGCAAGCGAGTTCCACAACGAGTTGTCGGAGCCAAACGGCTCGCTCATGGCTTTGAAACTTTTGGCCTTCTCATTGCCCACATATACCCACATCTGCACTTTCGACAGGTCTACGCCGTTGCCGTTCTCGCCCTGATGTGACATGATGGTCTCTCCCCACGGAAGTTTGCGCAGGTATGGTGCGCCACCACGGCGGCGCGGACAGTAGCTGTAGTCAACAGCCTTCCAGCGGTATCGGCTGTTGGCTTTTGCCCAATAATCGATCCAGTTTGTCTCAAGGGGACATGTGGCGATGGTTGGTATGAAATTATCGATACCGCTCCACCCGTTGTCCTCAAAAGCAAGTGCGATGGTCTTGCCGTCTTGAAGAATTATTGCGGAGGGCATTCCGTCTCGGCTCCCGGCGCGAAACGACACTTTTTGTGCTGCTGTCCACGTCTTTCCTCCATCGAATGAGCGACACATGGAGATCTGTTGCTCGCCGGATGTGATGTAGGGACCTTCGTCGGCAAAATAGAGCTGTAACTCACCGGACGGCAACTCAAGGAAAGATGGCTCCCAGCATCCGTTATCGAATGTATAGGAGGCATCGTTGACGAATATCTCTTTGCTCCATGTGCGTCCGTTGTCGGTACTGCGCTTGCAGCGTATTCCAAATCGGCGGTCTTCGGTATAAGGTTGTGACGGACGTGGGTTGTAGCCCACTACAATGGTACCGTCAGCCATTTGGATGAGATCGGGCGCGCAGTTGGGTATGTTGTTAGTGTTGGTAACAATCTTTTTCGCCGCCGACCATGTGCTTCCTTTGTTCATGCTGAAGGCGATGTTTATGCCGTTATTTTCACATACTGCCATGAGACGTCCGTCATGAAGTTGTATGATGCGTGCGTATCCCCCGCTTTTGAACACTGTTTTGCGCGTGGAGTTGTCCCAGAAAATGCGTGACCCCTTGTATGGTTGGTGCCAGGCAGAGAAGCAAGGAAGTGATACTGAGAATATGGCTAAAACGGTTAATGCGAGTAAAGGTATTCTCCTCATGTTGATAAATATTTTGTTTATAGGTAAATTCTGCAGGCTCTAAGTCAGTCCATGCGGTCTCTATAGTCAGCGTATTTGAATGTTCGCAAAATTTCCCTGCTTCCATCAAGACGGAGGAGGACTAATGCGGGGTGGTCTATTCCGTTGAACATAGTTGTCTTTACAGTAGTATAGTGAATCATATCTTCGAATATGATTTTTTCTCCGATTTCAAGCGGATGGTCAAATTGCCAAGTGCCCATCCAATCCCCACTGAGACAGCTGTTTCCGCCTATCCTATAACAGTTGGGTTGCATTTCGGAAGTTTCATCAATGAGTTTTGCTCCTTTTATGTTTGGGTGGTATGGCATTTCCAGGCAATCAGGCATATGACACGTAAAACTTGCGTTTATAATGGCAGTTCTGATATGATGGTTTTCAACGATGTCTGTTACATAAGCTTCCAAGCACCCCGTTTGCCATAGAAACGCACTGCCCGGCTCAAGAATAATGTGTAGGTTGGGATGTCTTTGTTTGAATTTTTGCAGAGTTTCAATAAGTAGGTGAATATTGTAGTCTTTTCGAGTCATGAGATGTCCGCCTCCCATATTGATCCATTTTAGTTGTGGAAGCCATTGTGCGAAATTCTTTTCCACTTTATCTAAGACTTTTTTTAGGCTGTCGGAGTTATTTTCGCACAGGCAGTGGAAGTGAAACCCCTCTATTTCGCGCGGCAGTTCTTTGGGCATGTCTTCTGCTGTTATGCCAAATCTTGACCCCGGTGCACAAGGATTGTAGAGGGCGGTTTTTATATCGGATTGTTCTGGATTGATGCGCAACCCGCAGGAAATATGATGATTGTTATAACGGCTTATAAGAGGGGAAAATCTGTTGAATTGGCTCAGCGAATTAAATGTGACATGTTCGCTTAGTTGCATTATTTGCTGAAAAGTCAGTTCTTCGTAACTTGGCGAATAAGTATATGTGTAGCCCCCGAATTTTTCTGCCGACAGTTGTGCTTCGTTCAGTGAGCTTGCTGTTGTATGATGTATGTATTCGCGAAAAATAGGGAATGTACGCCACCAGGCAAATGCTTTGAGTGCGAGTATAATTTCTACCCCTGCTTCTTGAGCGGTGTCTCTGATGAGCTGTAGATTATTCCTTAACAGTTTTTCATTTAGAACGTATGCCGGTGTTTCCATCTGTCTATTGCTTTAATTAAAGAGGTTGTGTCGACTCTTCAGAAGAACGGCACAACCTCTTTTTTGTTTGTCGGTCTTATATGGAATAAGAAGGTTTTACATGATGCCGCGTCTGCGTAGTTCCAATTGCCATTTCCATGCCGACGTGAGTGAGTCCGCAAGTGTGTGGCAGGCTTTCCAACCAAGTATTTTGTTGGCCTTGTCTACGTTGCCCCATACTTGTTCTATGTCACCCGCACGTCTGCCTGTAATTTTGTAGTTGAGCTTGACACCGGTACATTCTTCGAAGGTATGTATAAGTTCCAAAACGGAATTTCCTTTTCCTGTTCCGATATTAAATATATCAATGGGCTGTTTCATCTTTCCATCGAGGATGTATGCCATTGCTGCCACGTGTGCTTTGGCCAAGTCTACTACGTAAATGAAGTCGCGTATGCAACTTCCATCAGGTGTGTTGTAGTCATCTCCAAATACACTAAGCTGCTTGCGTATTCCAATAGCTGTTTGTGTCAGATAGGGAATAAGGTTGGCGGGAACACCGTTTGGAAGTTCTCCTATAATGGCTGTCGGGTGTGCCCCTATGGGATTGAAATAGCGTAGTATGATGGAGTGTATTGGGGCTCCGCTGTGAATATAGTCGGTAATGATTTCTTCGCAAATCTGTTTTGTGTTGCCATAGGGGCTTTCGGCCTTTTTGATGGGAGCTTGCTCCGTGACTGGGAGATTCTCGGGATCCGGTTGCCCGTAAACGGTACAGGAAGAAGAGAAAATAAGTCCTTTTGTTCCATATTTGGGCATAATCTTCAGTATGTTCATAAGTGAGTTGAGATTGTTGCTATAATAGAGCAAGGGCTTCTCAACACTTTCGCCAACAGCTTTAGAAGCTGCAAAATGTATGATGCCTTCAATTCCTTCGTACTTCTTGAATACGTTTTCGAGTGCGGCAAAGTCTGTACAATCAACTTTTTCAAAAGCAGGGCGTACTCCTGTTATTTTTTCTATGCCATCTATTACGTCTGCGTTCGAGTTTGAAAGGTTGTCAACGATGACTACTTCATAGCCTGCCTCAATAAGTTCAACTGTCGTGTGCGAACCGATAAATCCGGTTCCACCTGTTACTAAAATCTTTTGTTTCATCTGTCTTTAAAATTTCGATATGGCAAAATTACATCTTTATATCCGTATCAAGTGCTTTTGTGATTGAAAATGTTTATTACTTATATGTTTTTGTCTTGTCTTTCCTTGAGCAGATCACGTATCTCTGCCAGCAGCACCTCTTCCTTGCTTGGTGTGGGAGGTGCCGAAACGGCTTCTTCGGTCTTTTTACGATGCATGATGCGGCCGATTGCTTTTATCATTATGAAGATGCTGAACGAAATAATCAGGAAGTCCAATACATTTTGCATGAAGCTTCCATATTTTATTACGGCTTCCCCTACACTGAAAGACAGGCTGTTCATGTCGATACCTCCGGTCAGTATGCCAATCAAGGGCATAAGGACATCGCTGACAAGCGAACTGACTATTTTTCCGAATGCGCCTCCCATGATAACACCGACAGCCATATCGATTACATTTCCTTTCATGGCAAACGCTTTGAATTCTTTGATAAAGCTCATATTTTATATTTATTTTATTGGTTACAAGAGCAAAGATACGGATTATATTTGTAATTTTGCAGCCGTTAAATAGGGAAAGTTTGCAGCGCATCTTTCCGACAAGAATGGATATTTTCAAGATAACTCTTTAAATAGTAAAGTAATGATTAAGATTGGTATTAACGGATTTGGTCGTATCGGCCGTTTCGTATTCCGTTCTACTCTCGAAGAGGCTAACAAGAACGATGTAGTAGTAGTAGGTATCAACGACTTGCTGCCGGTAGATTACATGGCTTACATGCTGAAGTATGATACTATGCACGGCCAATTCACCGGTACTATCGAGGCCGATGTAGAAAAGAACGAGTTGATTGTTAACGGCAACCACATCCGCATTACAGCTGAAAAGGATGCCGCCAATTTGAAATGGGACGAAGTTGGTGCTGAATACGTAGTAGAATCAACAGGTTTGTACCTTACTATGGATCGTGCAGAAAAGCATCTGCAGGCCGGTGCAAAATATGTAGTATTGAGCGCACCTTCAAAGAAAGGTGAAGATGGTCGTCAGGCCGATATGTTCGTTTGCGGTGTGAACACAGACAAATATGCAGGCCAGAAGATCGTTTCAAATGCATCTTGTACGACCAACTGTCTTGCTCCTATAGCTAAAGTTTTGAACGACAAGTTCGGTATAGAAACCGGTTTGATGACAACAGTTCACTCTACAACTGCTACACAACGTACGGTTGACGGTCCTTCAATGAAAGATTGGCGCGGTGGTCGTGCTGCCAGTGGCAACATCATCCCCTCTTCAACTGGTGCTGCAAAGGCTGTAGGTAAGGTTATTCCCGAACTCAATGGCAAATTGACCGGTATTTCAATGCGTGTTCCTACTTTGGATGTTTCAGTTGTTGATCTTACTGTTAACTTGAAGAATCCTGCAACAAAAGAGGATATTTGCAAGGCCATGAAAGAGGCTAGCGAAGGTGATTTGAAAGGCGTTCTTGGTTATACCGAAGACAAAGTCGTTTCTTCCGACTTCCTCGGCTGCCCGTTGACATCTATTTTCGATGCTGATGCCGGCGTTTATCTCACCGACAAGTTTGTTAAGGTTGTTTCTTGGTATGACAATGAAATCGGCTACTCTCACAAGGTTGTTGATTTGATTAAGATCATGAAGAAATATAACGGATAAGATTATCTCGTATCTTATCAATAATGAGAAAGGTGTGTAGTCTATAGATTTACACACCTTTTTCTGTTTCCTAAATCAATGCGCTCATGATAACGATTCTCGGCCCTACCGCATGTGGAAAAACTAGATTGGCTGTTGCTTTGGCCGCAAGCCTTCATACAGAAATAATCAGCGGTGACAGCCGCCAGGTTTACCGCAAAATGGACATAGGTACGGGCAAAGACCTTACCGATTATATATATAATGGCGGTCGCATCAATTATCATTTGATTGATATTGCCGAGCCCGGTTCTAAATATACGGTATTTCATTTTCAGCACGATTTTCTGAAGGTTTACGATGACATGCTTGGACGCGGTCTTGAACCCATTTTCTGTGGCGGGTCGGGACTATATCTTGAGTCTGTCTTGCGTTCTTACCGCCTTTCTCCGGTTCCTGCAAATGCCGAATTGCGACACATGCTTGAAGGAAAGACGTTGGAAGAGCTTGCCGGCATATTGGCTTCATATAAATCACTTCACAACTCGACAGATATCGATACGCCCCAACGTGCTATCCGTGCCATTGAGATTGAAGAGTTCTATCGTGGTCACCAGAAGGAGCTTCGTCCGTTTCCGGCCATTCCCTCTCTTAATATAGGTATTGATGTAAGCCGTGAATTGCGTAGACAACGAATCACCTCCCGTCTTTATGCAAGAATTGAAAATGAAGGGTTGGTTGACGAAGTCCGTCGTTTGCTCGACAGTGGCATTTCACCCGAAGATTTGATATATTATGGATTGGAGTACAAGTATGTGACTCTTTTTGTGATAGGGTGCATCAGTTATGACGAAATGTTATCATCGCTTGAAATAGCCATTCATCAGTTTGCAAAACGCCAGATGACGTGGTTTCGCGGCATGGAAAGGCGTGGCATAAATATCCATTGGATAAATGGCGAACAGCCTTTTGACGATTGTCTGCATGAAGCCTTACGACTGTCCGACGAATATCCCCGGTAGCCGGTTTCCTTTTTTTGCTTGAAGATTTAAATTCATTGGAAATTTCCC
>DJPH01000018.1 GCA_002439755.1 Prevotellaceae bacterium UBA6417
AGCTTCCATATCCATATGGATGGACCTTACGTTTTCTTGCAGGAACAAACGGGCCGTTTGGTCAAAATTGATACTTTCTTCTGTTGTATAATATCGGCATGTTCCGCCTTTGGAGCACTTCACGTCCATCTCGGGATGTCGTTCCAGATAGTTCTGTAAACTTTGCGCCACGTATGCTCCCTGACTGATTATTTTAATGTCTGAAGGCACATATTTCCGTATTTTGGGAAACAAAAAAGGGAAATGAGTACAACCGAGAATTATCAAATCTATTTGAGGGTCACCGGAAAGCAGCTCGTCCACTTTGCTTTCAACAAAATAGTCGGCTCCGGGCCTATCAAATTCAAAATTCTCTACCAACGGGACCCACATCGGGCATGCCAGAGCCGTAACTTTCACTTCCGGATAAAGTTTCTGCAATTCAAGCTCGTACGAATGAGACGATACGGTTCCGGGAGTGGCCAGCAATCCTATATGCCCTGTCTTGGTCAGTTTTCCTACGATTTCGGCCGTAGGCCTGATTACCCCTAAAACGCGCCTTTGCGGATCCAATAGTGGCAAGTCATTTTGTTGGATTGTACGCAGAGCCTTGGCCGAAGCAGTATTACAAGCCAATATAACAAGATGGCAGCCTCTTTCAAAAAGAGCTGTTACGCCTTGCAAGGTATAGCGATATACCACATCGAACGACCGTGTGCCATATGGTGCACGGGCATTGTCGCCCAAAAACATGTAATCATATTTGGGAAGCAAGTTTCTGATTTCCTGCAGTACTGTGAGCCCGCCAAAGCCGGAATCAAAAACCCCTATCGGCCCGGAAGCGTTTGGAAACTGCCTTGGCTTTTCCATATTCATAATACAGAGTCTATTTTGCAGGCTCAGCCGGCTGCTGTTCGGGAGCAGGCACGGCTTTTTCTTCTTTCTGCGTGGCAGAAGCACCACCTTCGGGTGTCTTGTTTTCTTCATTGACAGGCAATACCTGTCCATTGATTCTTGCTATGACTATTTCGGTCAGATCCTTACCTGCCTGCAAGTGAATGAAAGGAAAATCGCGATTATCCGTATTGATTATGAAGATAAAGCCATTCTCACGGCCTATCTGTCCCAAAAGGCTGTCAAGCTTTTCGACGACAGGCTTTATCATCTCTTGTTCAGCGTTGCCCAGCTGGCGTTCGGCATCTTTGCGAAACGAGATTCCCTGCTCCATGGCTACCTGAAGTTCCCTTTGTCTTTTCAACAATATCTCTTGGGGAAAGGATTTCTGCCCGGCCAAGAAGTCGGCAAACATTCTTTGAAACTTTTCTTCGTTATACTTAGCCTCATTGTCATATTTCTCCTTCAAAGCGCGCAATGAAGCTTGCGCCTTGGCATATTCGGGCATGTTCTGCAACGCCTTTTGGTAACTCAGGAAACCAAACTGGTATTGCGCTGCTCCTTCAACGGGAAATGCCAACCATACGGCTACAGCCAGGCAGGATGACAGAATCAAATTAACTAATTTCATATCCTCGAATGTTTGTTCTGCAAATGTAATTCTATTTTTCCAAATATCCAAATTCTTGCTACTGAAAGGATACCTTGCCAAGCGGCATTAGCCTGCCTTTGTTTTTCGATGATTTTGCTCCCTTTGATTTTTTATTTGCTCTCTTTCTTTTTCTATCAGCTCCCTTTGCGACTTTGCCATGGTGGTCTGTTTTGCACCGAAAGCGTCAACAAAGTCGACGACAGCCTCGGCAATTTCGTCTCGGCCGGCACGGCTCAAAGAAGGGAAGCCGTGATCTTGTCCTTCGACAGGCTTCATTTGAAAGTAAACATGGTTCTTTCGCAGGCGCTTCTCTAACTTTCGTGCTTGCGAATATGGAACCACCTTATCTTTGGTTCCGTGCAGTATCAGTGTGGGAACGGCGCTGTCAGTATACATCAACGGTGAATAAAGTCTGCAAGCCTTTGTCGAGCTCAAAGGACGCTTTCCTTCTTGATGAGAAAAAGACCAAAGCAGGGCTTTACGCATTTTTATTGCTTTAGATGGGAAGAACAGTTTTGCAGCCCACAAAGCAGGTCCGGCCAATCTTGGATATAGCAGCCCGGACAAGAGTGTAGGACCATAGATGTCGATGCAACTGTTTACTGCGGATGAATACGAAGATAAGCCTTTGTCACCGGGAGCCAGCAGGTCCGGCGCGTAAGCCGCCATCATGGCCAGATGCCCGCCGGCCGAACATCCGCCTACAGATATGCCGGAAACATTGAAATGATATTTGGCAGCTTCTTTACGCACCCATCGTATGGCATCCTTGCAATCGGCCAAAGGTTCCGGATAAGCGACATCGTTGTTATAATTGACCAGCCTGTAGTCGATGCTCACCACACTATAGCCGTTTTCAAGAAGCTTGTCAAGGATGGTCTTGCGAAAGCCGGTGCGGATAGTATGGCGGTTCAGTTCCATCCAGGAACCTCCATGAATAAATACAAACACCGGAGTGTCTGCAGACGACAGGCTGTCGGGACGAAACAAATCGGCACACAGCCGGCCTGTGGGTGTACTCTTGAACACAATCCCTTCAATCAGTTGCGCGCGTCCGGGCAGTTGCAATTTCTTTGCAAAGCTCACTGCCGGCTGCAAGAGCAACAACAGCAAGACGGCCATCAAGCTCGAAAGATTCTTTTTCATATCAGGCGATTTTAATGTTACTTGTCATGCTCTTTTCTACGGTTCATCGAGTATCTGCCTCACAACTTGTGCGGGTAAATCGTTGAAACATACCAGTTCGGGAGCAGGAACGGGGCAAGGGCCCAAACGTTTTTCCATCCAAACCACATCATACCACCTGCCAAACTTATAACCGGAGTGCGGCCACTTCGCCAGAAAGCTAAAGCCCATGGACTGATGAAAACGCTCGCTGACAGGGTTGGGATGAGTTATACAGGCATATGCGGTCTGCACGTTCTGACATCGCAGCAAGCTCAAGAGCGCACCGTACAATCGGTGCCCGATGCCCCGTCCGCATGAATCTGTATCAAGATAAATGCTCAGCTCTACCGTCCATTTATATGACTTGCGAGGCGAAACGGAATGAGCATAAGCATAGCCTTTTACCTCGTCGCCTTGAGCACAGACGAGATACGGATAGCGGCAAAGCACTTCGTGCATGTCATGCGTCATCTTCTCGACCGTCGGTGCCGCATAATCGAATGTAAAGGCTGTATGCCTTACATATTTATCATATATAGCCCGCACCTGCGGCATGTCACGTTCGTCAACCTGACGAACCACAGGCGGCACATGACTTATCGCATTTTTCATCAGTCAGTTGTGCCGCTTATTGCTCCTTGAGCAAGGACAAGGCTTTGTTTTCTGCGGCTTCCATCACCTCGCGCTCTCCGGGACCTTTATCGTTAATGCCGCAAAGATGCAGAATGCCATGCACGATTACCCGATGCAGCTCCTGCTCATAGTCGGTATGAAACTGTTCGCTGTTGCTGCGCACCGTATCCAAGCTGATAAAGATGTCGCCCGATATGGTATCATCCTCGTCGTAATCAAACGTAATCACATCGGTATAGTAATCATGCTGCAAAAACTGCTTATTGACTTCAAGGATTTTCTTATCGTCACAAAATATATAGGCCACATCGCCAATCTTCCGGCCATACGATGCTGCCACCTGACGCAGCCATTTGGTTGTTTCGCGACGGTGCAGCGACGGCATCCTGACATTTTCTGCCTGATAACTAATCATGATATTTTGATTTTATATATTGCGTAAGCTCTATGTGCCGACATCATCAAACAAGCCCGGAGCATCTGTTGAAAAGCCAAAGCGTGTACGACCCAAATGCTTATATGCCAAATCGGTGGCTTCGCGGCCGCGCGGAGTCCGCTTAATGAATCCTTCCATGATAAGGAAAGGCTCATATACTTCTTCTACCGTTCCTGCATCTTCGCCTATTGCCGTTGCAATGGTAGTTACCCCGACAGGACCGCCATTGAACTTGTCAATAATTGTACTAAGAATCTTATTATCTATCTCGTCAAGCCCGTATTGGTCTATATTCAATGCTTCCAGAGCTATATGGGCAATTTTCAAGTCTATTTTGCCGGTTCCCTTCACCTGTGCAAAGTCCCTGACACGGCGCAGCAAGGCATTGGCAATACGTGGCGTTCCACGGCTGCGGCTGGCAATTTCGGCTGCGGCATCTGCATCTATCTCCATGTTTAGGATGCGCGAAGAACGGGTAAGGATGCGCTGCAACACTGCGGCATCATAGTATTCCAAATGCAAGTTAATGCCGAAACGGGCACGAAGGGGTGCGGTAAGCAATCCGCTGCGGGTTGTTGCACCAACCAGTGTAAACGGATTCAGATCTATCTGGATGCTGCGTGCCGAAGGACCTTTGTCTATCATGATATCTATACGGTAATCTTCCATAGCCGAGTACAAATATTCCTCGACGATAGGCGACAAGCGATGTATCTCGTCAATAAAAAGCACGTCATGTGGTTCCAGTGAGGTGAGCAGACCGGCCAAATCGCCGGGTTTGTCGAGCACAGGACCCGATGTCACCTTGAAACCTACGCCAAGTTCGTTGGCTATAATGTTGCTCAAAGTCGTTTTGCCCAAGCCGGGAGGTCCGTGCAGCAGGGTATGGTCAAGCGGCTCACCGCGATATTTGGCCGCCTCAACAAAGACGCACAAATTGTCGACCACCTTGTTCTGTCCGGTAAAATCGTCAAATGAAAGTGGGCGCAATGCATTTTCGTATTCCTTGTCTGTAGTTGCGTGCTGCTCTGCACGAATGTCAAAAGTATCATCCATATATGGGGCGAAATTAGTGAAAAGCACCTGAAAAGCCAAACAAAACCGACTTTTTTTCGCCTATGTCTAACGTGCAAGAAGCACGAAGGATCAGGTACAAAAAAGTCGGATCGGATGTTTTTGCACCACGACCCGACTCTTGCAATTGCTTCGGTTTATTTCGAAGGAGCCTTTTCGGGCTCTATTTCGAGCAGTTCCACTTTGAATATCAACGTTGAGAAAGGCTTTATCTGGCCTGCTTCGCGACTGCCATAGCCCAACTCCTGAGGGATGTATATTTCCCATGTCGAACCCACAGGCATCTGCTGTATGGCTTCGGCCCAGCCTTTTATCACTTGCGTGCACTTGAACGTTGCGGGCTGTTTGCGCTTATAACTGCTGTCAAAGACAGTTCCGTCAATCAGTTTCCCTTCATAATTCACCTTCACGGTAGCATCAGCCTTGGGCTTCGGCCCTTTGCCTTCGGTCAGCACTTTGTATTGAACGCCGCTCGGCAGCTTCTTGACTCCGGGTTTCTTGGCGTTTTCGGCCAGCCATTCTTCACCGGCTTTGCGGTTGGGACCATACTTCTGTTCGGCTATCTGGTCCTTATAGTATACCATCTGATGGTTGGCCACGGTCATGGCGCTGTCAATGGATATCTTGCCCTGTCCGGTCACGGCAGCCAAAAATCCCTGCTTGTATTGCTCTACGTCAATAAAGGGTTTCTTGGGTTCTCCCGTAATTTGCTGGTTCAGCTGTTCAAGGAATTGGTTCATTATCTGCGAACCTATCTGCAGTCCTGCGCTATATGCCTGCACTTTCTTGTCGGTCGGGTCTTTGAGCACTTCCTGAAGGCCACGCACAAAGTCGCCCATGTTGTTGGTAGTATCTACTCCCATGCGTTGCGCCAAGTAGTTTTTCAATCCCCCGACCTGCGCCATTCCCATGTAAAAGCTAAAGTCCGAACGGCTCACTGTGTCAGCCTTTTGTTCGGCGGCCACCTCCTTTTTAGTCACTTTCTTGGTGGTCGTTTTACGAATTTTAGCCGATGCCATGACGCAGGCAGCGGCTAAAACCATCGTGACTACTACACGAAACTTCATTATTTTTCTACTTTAACGAGCTCTAATTTGAATATCAGAGTAGAGAAAGGTTTGATTTTGTCGCCTGCTTCACGGCTGCCATAGCCCAGCTCTTGCGGCAGATAGATTTCCCATACCGAGCCTTCGGGCATCAGGGTCAGTGCTTCTATCCATCCGGGTACCATTTGATTGACTACCACTTCCACGGGTTTGCCGTTGTTGTTCTTATAGGAACTGTCAAACACTGTGCCATCGATGAGGCGACCCTCATAGCTTACCTGCACTTTGGCTGTATCGGCCGGGATGGGACCGTTGCCTTCTTTGATCACTTTGTATTGGAGACCGCTTTTTGTGGTCTTTACGCCTGCTTTGCTCTTATTGGCGGCAAGGAATTTCTCGCCTGCTTCTTTGTTGGCACTATATACAGTGCTGAGTTGCTTTTCACGGAAAGATGTCATCTTTGCCTGCAGTTCTTTTTCCACCTGTTTCATGGGAATCTTTTCACCTTTTCCCTTGGTTCCGGCTATGAAACCAGCTATAAGGTTACGCAAGCTGATGGTCTTTGTGCTGTCTTCTCCGAAGAGTTGGTAGTTCACGCCCTTATACATCTGTGTACCCAACTGTTGCCCTATTTGGATTCCGGCAAAGTAGGCTGCTTTCTTTTTGTCGTCACCTGCCTGTGCTGCCGAAGCCACTCCTTTATAGAAATCGTCCATATAGGCTGTGTCAACACCGAGGCGTTCTGACAAGTATGTCTTGAGGCCTTTCGAGTTGGCCATACCCAGTTCATAGCTAAGTGTGTCGAGTTCCGTCTTCAAACTGGCGCTTGGGCCTGCATTCTTCTGGCATGAGCCGAACGCAATGATGGCTGCTCCTGCCATTACTAATAACTTCTTCATTCTATCTGTTGTTTTGATTATTTGTTTTTGTTCTAATGGTTACTCCACCGATAACAGCTCTACATCGAAAATCAACGCTGCATAGGGAGGTATCAGGTTGCCTGCTCCGTTTTCGCCGTAAGCAAGGTTGAAAGGTATGTAGAAGCGGTATTTTGCTCCTTCGCCCATCAGTTGCAGACCTTCGGTCCAGCCTGCTATGACTCCGTTGAGGGGGAACACGGCCGGTTCTCCGCGTTTGTAGCTGCTGTCAAATACCGTTCCGTCTATCAAGGTACCTTCATAATGGCATTTCACATTATCGGTTGCCTTGGGCTTTTTACCGGTTCCTTCGCGCAACACTTCATATTGCAGGCCGCTCGGCAAGGTTTTTATGCCTTCGCGCTTGGCGTTTTCCTGCAGAAAGGCTTCGCCATCCTTTCTGGCAGCTGCGCCTTTTTCTGCCATTTCAGCATGCTTGCGTGCCTCGGCATCCTGTATAAAGTCTGACACGAGCTTTTGGGCTTCGTCGGTGTCGATGGCAGGCTTGTTGCCCTTCAACGTGTCTACTATGGCTTGTGTGAAGTCTTCTGCCACCAAGCCTGTTGCGCCCAGGTCGCGCAACTGTGCACCTATGCCGATGCCTAAAGCATAACTCAATTTATCCATGAATCTGTATTTCTCTAATTTAGTGGCGCAAAAATAGCACTTTTTTCATATATACGCCTTGTTTTACAGCTAATAATTGTTCAGGGTGCGATATTCGGGAGTTTATTGTTACCTTTGCCGCAAAACTATTTGAGCCATGAAAAAATTGGTTGCACTGACCGGCGCAGGCATGAGTGCGGAAAGCGGATTCAGCACGTTCAGGGATGCCGGAGGTTTGTGGGAGAAGTACCCGGTTGAACAGGTGGCTTCGCATGAAGGATGGTTGAGAGACCCTGTATTGGTCAACAACTTTTACAATGGTTTGCGCAAGCAGCTGCTGGCTGCACGTCCCAACCTCGGGCATGAGTTGCTGGCGGGCCTTGAAAAAGACTATGAGGTGACGGTCATCACCCAGAATATCGACAATCTTCACGAACGTGCAGGCAGCAGCCATGTCATCCATCTGCACGGGGAACTGATGAAGGTCACGTCAAGCCGTGATGTGGACAATCCCACTTGCATCGAAGAGCTGCGGCCCGACAATTGTGAAGTCAAGCCGGGTCGGAAGGCCAAGGACGGCAGCCTGTTGCGGCCGTTTATTGTGTTTTTCGGCGAGAGTGTGCCCATGATCGAACCTGCGGCCGAAGAGGTGGCAACGGCCGACCTGTTTGTTGTCATCGGCACTTCTCTGGTTGTCTATCCGGCAGCCGGGCTGTTGCACTATGTGCGTCCAGGGGTTCCTGTCTACGTGATCGACCCCAAGCCGGTGAATACGGGCGACATGCCTAATGTCACCTTCATTCACAAGACGGCTTCGGAAGGCATGAAGGAACTGGTCACCCTGCTCGGCCGTGGCCGGCAGTCGTGACTCACTCTATTTCCATGCCCGACTTTACGGCGGCCACTTTGTCGCCTCCCTGCAAGGCATACAGCAGGGCGAGACCGAATTCCACCGAATGACCGGCTCCGATCGCGGTTATCAGGTTGCGGTCCTGCTCCACATTCTTGCCTGTATACACATAGCCCGTCATCTCGTCTTTGGTGCTGTGATGGCTTGTCAGCCTGTAGCCTTGAGCTATGCCGTAGCGTTTCAGTATGGTGGGTGCGCCACAAATGGCCCCTACTATCCTGCCCGTCTCCATGTATTTCCTTACGGCTTCGCCCACCTCAAGCGTGTCAGCGAGGTTCTTGTAGCCAGGATATCCGCCCGGCAATATCAATGCATCGCCGTCGTCGATGTCTACTTCCTTCAATATGCGATCGGCCTTTACTTCTATGCCTTGCGAACTTGCCACCATCAGGTTGTCGGTGATCGATATGCTTTCAATGTTCATGCCGGCTCTTCTGAATACGTCGATCGGAGCCAGGGCCTCAATGGTTTCGAAACCTTCGGCCAGGAGAATGTAAATCTTCATATGCTTGTATTTATAGGTTTATCTTCATATCTGTTGCTGCCTTCCTGCTGCCACACTTCCCGGCGCAGGCGGTAATTGCCCCTGAGCTGTTCAAAATCCCGGGGCGAGGCCTTAAGCATGTTGCTGTCGTCAAGGGGATTGTAGAGCTGCAGTTCGCGCTCTTCTTCATCATCTGCTGGCCGGAGTCCGGCGGGCAATGCTGGTGGTTGGATGGTAAAGTCGGGCTTTATTCCGAAATAGCTGCACACGGCTTCAAGGGCCATCCTCGTGGCATTGGCTTTGCCGTCTGCACTGTATCCGGCAATGTGGGGCGTTGCTATGAAGGCTTTTTCGAGTAATGGCAGTGAGATGTCGGGCTCATTTTCCCATGTATCTATCACGGCAGCTCCCACTATTACGCGGTTGAGGGCTTCGAGCCATGCTGCATTGTCGACCACACCCCCACGGGCGGCATTGATGATGATGGGATGACGGCGCAACCGACGAAAGAAGTTTTCATCGGCCAGATGGCACGTAGGATATTCTCCTCCCGTGGTGAGCGGAGTGTGGAATGTGATGACATCGCAGCATTTCTCTATTTCTTCGAGCGGAACAAAGGCTCCTCCTTCCTGCCGTTGCCGCGGAGGGTCGTTGAGCAGGATGCGGCCTGCCATCTTTCCCACGGCTTGTTGCACGGCCTTTCCCACATGACCCACACCCACAATGCCAAGGGTCGACGCGGCAGGATTGTACAGCCCGACTCTTTTCAGCACTATAAGGCTGTTCCTTATATATTGGGCCACCGATGTGGCATTGCAACCGGGACAATTGGTCCAATATATACGGTGCGACTCGAGATAGTCCACATCGAGATGCTCATAGCCTATGGTGGCCGTCACCACACATTTCACCCTGCTGCCGCCGAGCAGGGCTTCGTTGCAACGGGTGCGCGTCCTGACTATCAGCGCATCGGCATCGCGCACATCACGGGGAGCTATCTCTGCTCCCGGCAAATAGCTCACCTCGTCGAACAGGCTTGCGGCCGCTTCCCTGATATAGGGAATCTTGTCGTCTATAACCACCTTCATGTTTGCAAAGGTAATGTTTTTATCGAAAAAGAGATGCGTTACAGGAAAAAACCTTATATTTGCAGATATAACCAATCATATGTAGGACATTATGGAATTTACGAAATTATGCCAGCCCATATTCGGCAGGGCCATCGACGACTATCACGTCAAAGACAATGTGGACACCCCCATTGCCAACCCCTACGAACAGGGCACCATAGAGCACGACCTGTATCTGAAGGCCTGGATAGACACGGTGCAATGGCACTTCGAAGACCTTATCCGTGACCCCAACATCGCTCCCGCCGAAGCCCTCGTACTGAAACGGCGCATCGACAAGAGCAACCAGGACCGCACAGACCTCGTGGAACGCATCGACAGCTATTTCCTCAACAAATACAAGGATACACACATTCTGCCCTCGGCCACCATCAATACCGAAAGTCCGGCCTGGGCCATCGACCGTCTCTGCATCCTTGACCTGAAAATCTATCACATGAAGGAACAGGCCGAACGCAGCGATGCCTCTGAAGAACATCGCGAACGTTGCCGCAGGAAACTGGCCGTATTGCTGGAACAGCAAAAGGATCTTTCCGAGGCCATCGACACGCTGCTCGATGACATTGCTGCCGGACGCAAGTACATGAAGGTCTACAAACAGATGAAAATGTACAACGACAAAGACACCAACCCTGTGCTCTACAAACAAAAGTGATCATACCTCTCAACAGACGGGGCAGCCTACTTGGGCTGCCTTTTTTTGTAGATGCAAGCCCCTAAGAAAAGCTCTTACTTTTTCTAAGTAAATTACTTAATCACATTATAACTAACACCTTACACCTCAACATTGCGGCTTGCAACCTGCAAAATGGCACATTGTCGTTAAAATTATTCCATTTTGCATTTTGTTATATCAAATATTTTATTTACATTTGCAGTGTTTTTCGGAATATTTAATATTACTATGTTAAATTGTAGTTTATGCTTGTTGCACTACAAGCTGGTTAAAAAGACGAATCGTCTTAAGGAGAATGAAGTAAAGTTTTACCCACAACCGGTAAAACTGGGTGTTAAGGGAACCAAAGACCTAACAAAGGAAATTGCAGGTCGTTGCTCCCTGACAAGGGGTGATGTGCTTAACGTGCTGAGCAACCTTAGTGAAGTGATTAATAAGTGGCTCGTGGCAGGCTACCATGTCAAGCTCGACAATCTGGGTACCCTGCGTCTGACTTTCAGAAGTGAAGGCAGCGCAACGGCAGAGGAGTGCGATGCAAGCCTCGTCAAATACGTAAGAGTAAGGCTGCTTGGCGACATGGATCTGCGCGAAGAGCTGCAGAAAAACGTCACATTCGAGAAAGTATCGAAGATCAAGGTTTGATTTTAATGCCGAGTTTTTACAGGTTGAATTTAAAAACTTTTTGTAACGACATGCAGCCCAAGCCCATTTAGCTTGCGGAATTGTTGACCTTTAGCCGTCGCAGCTTTGGCTGCGGCGGTTTTTTTGTGCCTTGGCGTGCCTTATGATCTGTACATCTCAAGGATGCGATCCGTACAGTTTGTGCGTGCAATGTGTACAGGTTGCAGATAACGATGTGTATAGATTGCACGTGCGATGTTTATAGATCGCAGGCACGATCTGTACAGACCTCATCCACAGGTATGTACACATCGTCACCCCTGATGTGTATAGATCGCACGCACAGGCTGTACACATCGCAAGCTGCAACCTGCCGCAATTCCATGGGAAAGCGGGGAGAGACACCGGTCACTCCCCGCTTTTTTCGTGCTTTGCTGCGTGATTACTTGGAGTAGGATGCCTTGACAAACTTAGAAGAACGCAGGTATTCGGCACTTCTTCTGACACCTTCCATGATGTCGATGGTGCCGTCGGTGCCTTCGAGCTCTACTACGTAGTTCTGCAAGCCGCAGAGGCCGGCGTTATTGAAGATGGCTTCATAGTTGACCATGCCGCTGTAGCCCACCTCGTATTTGTCCTTGATGTGGAGCAGTTTGCAGCGGCCGGGGAACTTCTTGAACCACTCAACGGGCGACTGTTGTGCCATTACTGCCCAGTAAACATCCATTTGCCAGAACATGTTTTGCGGTTCAATGTGGTTGAGCATGTACTCGATCCACACCTGGCCTTCCACTTTCTGGAACTCGTGGGAATGGGTGTGATATCCATACAAAAGGCCTGCTTCGTTGCAGAGCTTGCCTATTTCGTTGTGATAGTCACACCATGTCTGGCCTTCTTTCAAGGTTTTGGGCACATTGAAAGCCGGCGTAACGATATACTTGCACCCTGCAGCCTTGTGTGCTGCTATGGCCTGTTTCCACCACTTGAGAGCCTCGGTGAAGTCATGGTTCTTTACTTCCTCATCTGAAAGCCAGCGGGTGGTATGCGATGAAATCGGCTTGAGTCCGGCTGCTTCGCATTGGGCTTTATACTCTTCGGGAGCCAAACCATAGAACTTGCCATCGCCATAGTAGGCTGCCTCTACGGCAGTATAGCCCATGTCCTTGAGCTGTTTGAACACTGCGGCGTGGTTGTTGGCAAACTTCTGCGGGTCACCTATGAGGTCGCGGATGGAGTAGAGTTGCAGTGCCATCTCTTTCTTCGGGAGTTTTTTGGCGCAAACGGTGGTGCCGGCTGCCAGCAGGCACACGAGCAAAATCAATAAATTCTTCTTCATGATGATATAATGTTTATGTTTAGTATAGTTCATCTCAGTGAATCGAAAGATACAGGAGCATGAAAGCTCCTGCATCTCGACATGAAAAGACGTCGGATTGTGACGTTTTGCTATGTATTACCTCCGCCTATCAATAGGGCATATCGGGCAGTTTCCAGCCGTCGCGGTAGGTATGTTTAATCATTTCGTTGGCAAAGGTCTGTGCGTTGACAGGGTCGGTCCACGATTTGTGGAACGTGGGATGACCGTCCTTGATGCTGAAGCCGTCCTTGATGCATATCTTTATCTCGGCCTTGGGGTCGATGTTGGTAAAGCGCATGTTCTCGCCGTCCCAGTCGAGTATCTGGTTCAATGACTGCAGACGTACTGCCAGCACTCCCATGTCGACCATTTCGGTGAGGGGGCCCGATTCGCTGAAGCAGGAAAGAGCTTCGACGCGGTTTTCGGGACTTTCCTTGCAGGCACGTACCCAATCCATCTGATGTGACTCTTTTACTTCGCGCACTGCCTTGGGGGCGTTGGGTACACGTCCCGACAGCAGGAACGGATTGACACCGTAGCAGCCGCAGATGAGCGTGTCTTTCGTACCATAGAATATGGCACAGCCACCGCTGTCGTTCAGGTTACGTCCTATCTGAAGGTTGGAGGGACGCATGGGCATGATGCCGCCATCGTACCAGTAGACATCCACTTCGGGGAAGGCCACCTTGGGCATGTTGATGCGTGCAGGGAAGGTATATTTCACGGCCTGAGCGTTGGGTGCGCAATCGGTGAGCAGCAAGGTGGAGTTGCCTTGCACATGTGTGGGCGAACCCAGCTTGAGGGCGGTGAATACGGGCTGCAGTATGTGGCAGGCCATGTCTCCCAGAGCTCCGGTGCCGAAGTCCCACCATCCGCGCCAGTTCCATGGGTGATAGATATGGTTAAACTCGCGGAACTTGGCCGGTCCTATGAACAGATCCCAGTCCAAGGTGTCAGGCACTGCATCCTTTGCATCGGGACGCGAGAGGCCCTGAGGCCATATGGGGCGGTCGGTAAATGCCTCGACACGTGTCACGTCACCTATCTCACCGTTCCATATCCATTCGCACACCTTGCGTGTACCTTCGCCGGATGCTCCCTGGTTACCCATCTGGGTGGCCACCTTGTATTTCTTGGCCAGCTTCGTGAGCAGGCGGGCTTCATATACTGTATGTGTGAGGGGCTTTTCGCAATATACATGCTTGCCCATCGTGATGGCGTCGGCCGAGATGATGGCATGTGTGTGGTCGGCAGTTCCTACCATTACAGCATCGGCTTCCTTGCCCAGCTCATCATACATCTTGCGATAGTCTTTGTAACGCTTGGCCTTGGGATATTTCTCGAACTGGCCTTTGGCATATTTCCAGTCAACATCGCACAAGCCGATGATGTTCTGGCTTTTCATGGCATCCAGGTCGGACGCACCGCGGCCACCGACTCCGATGCCCAGAATGTTCAATTTGTCACTTGGGGCCACATGCCCGTACTTCTTGCCCAGAATAGTGTTGGGCGCCACCACCAGTCCGGCCATGGCTGCACCGCCGGCCTTCAGGAATGCTCTTCTCGATATGTCTGACATAATAGTAAGAGTTTAAAGCGTGATATGCTTGGTTTATTATATATTATAATGTATCGTATCAGGTCTTTTCACCAAAGTTGACCTTGCAAAGATAAGGAAATAATACGCATTTGCCATCTTTTCCTTACATTTTTTGCTGCAAAAAATGCAGAAAATGCATTTTTCTCCTCGGGAATGCAACCACAGCCATTGCAGGCACCCGATGCAGACATGCCGGCACCACAAAAAAGAAAAAGCAGACTGAAAGTTATTCTTTGGAAAAGATGTATTAACTTTGTGACCATATTTTAGATACAACAAACCACTTACACATGTACAAGCTCATGAAAAGACACATGCTTAAAGCCATCATCCCGGGACTGTTTTCCCTGGGCTTGGCCACACTGCCCGCAGCGGCACAGAGTCAGGAAATACAGTTGACAACCGACATTGCCGCATTCGGTGGCCAGGGAGGCACGAAGGAAATCAAGGTGACCCAAGGGAAAAACTTCATCATCTTCAATCATTGCGACTGGATGAAATACGACTTCAAGGACAACACCTTCCGCATCACCGTAACGCCCTACAACAGTTTCATACCGCGCAAAACCAGCATCGTACTCACATCGAAGAAGACCAACTACTCGAAGGTGCTGCAAATCACACAGCGGGCCGACAACAACCGCCCCGAAATGATCACTAAACCGCAGGGCAGCAACCTGGTATTTCTGGACGAGATGAACCTGGACAAATGCCCCGTATACTATATTAAAAGCATTCTGAAAAACAAGTCTGTCGACAACAAAGACATACAGCTCAAGGGCTCACGCTACGAGAGTGCAGTGGAAACCCATGCACCTTCGACGCTGACATTCCGCACCAACGGAGCCACACGCTTCCGGGCCGAGACCGGCATTGACGATGAAATAGTGCTGCGCAATGCCCCGGACCACTACGGGAACGTCCAGGTTGACATCAGCGTAGACGGCAAAGTGGTCAAGAAAGGCCACCTGCTGATGAAAGACATGGACGTGATGACCATTGACGTTGACCTGAAAGGCAGCAAGTACTTCCAAATAAAATACTACTCGGACAATACAGACGGTGACCACGTGGCCATAGGCAACGGACGCTTCGAATACAGTGGCACACGCCCCGAAGTGGTGACGGAAGAAGAAATGATACAAGGCCTCAAAGCCCCCGAAAAGACTTTCGCAAGCCCCACATCCAACCCACAATGCAAAGGCGACAGCCAGACTTGCAAAGACAAAAAGCAGTGCTGCAAAGAAAAAGGCACGGTCTGCAAAAACAAAACCAAAGCAACTGCAAAGAAAAAGCCCGCCAAGGCACGCAAGAAAACCACACGCAAGTAAACAACAACCAAACACATAAATCATGAAGAAATTCCTAACAACAATCGTAGTTGCCCTGACTCTCCTGATGGGCGCACAGACAGCCAAAGCTCAACTGAGCTTCGGCGTGACCGGAGGTCTCAACCTCAGCAAACTCTCCTATAACGATCTGCCGGCATCACTCGCTTCAGACAATCGTTGCGGTTGGTACATAGGTCCCAAGGTGGAGTTTAAGGTTCCGCTGATAGGGCTGGGAGTTGATGCAGCCGTAGAATACTCACAGCGACGTCTGAACGGCGAGCTCGAAGCCGCAGGAACAGACGTGGTGAGCTCGTCAACCTACCTGAAAACCATCGAAATCCCCATTAACCTGCGCTACAGCATCGGCTTGTCCTCACTGGCTTCGCTCTATGTTGCAACCGGCCCTCAGTTTGGTTTCAACGTGGGTGACAAGACATGGAACTGGACAAACCTCAATGAAAACGTCAGCGGTTTCGAGTTCAAGAAATCCAACGTAACATGGAACGTAGGTGCAGGTGTCAAGCTTCTCAAGCATCTTGAAGTGGGAGTGGGCTACAACATCGCACTCAGCAAATTTGCCAAGAAGTATGCAGGCGACGGAACATTCAAGAGCAACACCTGGCAGTTCCAGGTGGCCTACATGTTCTGACACAGCACACCATAATCCAAGTAAATGGCGGACGCTGCATGCGTCCGCCATTTTCTTATACATAATCCACCAACTATTTTCTTCTGAAATACTTGCCCACAACCGGAAGGTCGGCCAAAGGCAAATCATGATAAAGCACATGACCCACAAACAAGACTATCAACAATGTGTTGATGCCTAATCTCAACGGTAGCGACATATCGGACGGCAGCCACAGCATCACGGCAGTAAAGGCCGCAGTCATGCCTACATACACTCCGATGCTCCCCAACGGATAGGCAATGGGATACTTACGCTGCCCCACAAAATAGGAAATCAGCATGGCAACCCCATAGCCTGCCACTCCGGCCCAGGCACAGGCCATATAGCCATACACGGGAACAAAGACCACATTGACCGTTATCAGCACCAAGCAACCGATGCCCGAAAAGACGGCACCCCAAATAGTCTTGTCAATAAGCTTGTACCAGAACGACAGGTTGAAGTAGACTCCCATCATAATCTCTGCACACATCACGATGGGAACCACCTTGATTCCGGGCCAGTAATCGCGGCCTATGATGTGCTTGAATACGTCCAGATAGCCCACAACCACAAGGAAAGCCAACAACGTAAATATCAAATAATACTTCATGGCCGACGCATAAGTAGCCTTGCTGTCCTTATCTTTGGCCCGTCCGAACACAAACGGCTCATAGGCATACCTGAAAGCCTGGGTTATCATCACCATAATCATGGCTATCTTGCTGGCTGCCCCATATATGCCCAGTTGCGCAATGGCATCTCCACGCTTATATATATAAGGAAACAATATCTTATCGGCCGTCTGATTAAGTATACCGGCTATACCCAGCACCAATATGGGCCACGAATACGAAAGCATCTGCCTGAGCAATGCTTTGTCCAAGACCCAACGGAAGCCTGTCAGTTCTTTGCGGAACAGGAATGTAGTCATTGCCGTGCAAAACAGGTTGATATAAAACACATAACCCACGTCGGGAGCACCCATGCCAGGCCGCAATGCAGGCAGAACCACGAAATAGCCCACGTTGAGAAGTATGTTCATGACGATGAACAACAGCTTGATGGTGGCAAACTTTACAGGGCGTTTCTTATAGCGCAGATAGGCAAACGGGATGCACTGAAAGGCATCTATGGCCACACATATGGCCATCACGGCCACATATTGCGGCGTGGCGGCATAGTGCATCAGCCCGGCCAAAGGCTCAAGAAAGGTCATCACCAATGCCACAAACAGGAGACCCACCGAACCCACCGCAATGAGTGTGGTGGAGTAGACACGGGAGGCATTGCAGCCTTCCTTGTTGACGAAGCGGAAGAATGTGGTTTCCATCCCGAAGGTGAGTATCACCAGCAACAGCGCCACATAGGAATACATATTGGTGATGATGCCGTATCCACCACTCGCTGCCGAGATTTTTGCCGTATACAACGGCACAAGCAAATAGTTCAGGAAACGGCCCACTATGCTGCTCAAGCCATAAATGACCGTATCCTTTGCCAAAGATTTGAGATTTGCCATAGACGAAAAGACTTAAAAGCCGGATTAACCGAAAAACATATATGCAATAAGTACGGCGGCAATGCTGCCTGCCACATCGGCCATCAGCCCACAAGGCACGGCATGGCGTGTCTTGCTGATGCCTACACTGCCGAAATAGACTGCCAGAATATAGAACGTGGTGTCGGTGCTGCCCTGTAGGATACAACTCAGACGGCCCACGAAGGAATCGGCCCCGAAATTGCTCATCGCATCGACCATCATGCCACGTGCCCCACTGCCGCTCAAGGGCTTCATGATGGCTGTAGGCAGGGCATCGACCCATTCTGACGAACATCCCATGGCTCCGACCGTCCACTTGACACCACCGACCAGCCAGTCCATGGCTCCGGATGCCCTAAACACACTGATGCTTACCAGGATGGCAACCAGATAAGGTATTATGCGCACGGCCGTCTGAAAGCCTTCTTTCGCGCCCTCGATAAAGGCATCATAGACATTGATGCGCTTGCGGATGCCGCTCCAAAGCATAATGATGATGATGGTAAACAGCATCACATTGGCCACACAGGTGCTCACCACATTCATCGTATCCTTGTCCATACGGCTGCATCCCCACACGATGGCGGCAAAAAAAGCAATGGCTCCGCCCAAAGTCAGCATCATGGTGCGGTTGAACAAGTTGATACGCTGGTATAGACTCGTAATCACCACACCCACCAATGTGGCTACAAACGTGGCCAACAATATGGGGATGAAAACATCGGTGGGCTGGGCCGCGCCCGCCTTTGCCCTGAACGCCAGGATGCTCACAGGAATGATGACCAGTCCGGATGTATTCAGCACGAGGAACATAATCATGGGATTGGATGCCGTATCCTTCTTTTTGTTGAGTTCCTGCAGGCTTTCCATAGCCTTCAAGCCCAACGGAGTGGCGGCATTGTCAAGCCCGAGCATATTGGCTGCCATGTTCATAAACATGTTGCCGAAAGCCGGATGGTTCTTCGGTATGTCGGGAAAGAGCTTCACAAGTACCGGGCTCAAAAGGCGGGCCAGCGTGTTGATCAGGCCTCCCTTCTCGCCTATCTTCATCATGCCTAACCAGAACGCCAACATGCCTGTCAGTCCCAAAGATATCTCAAAAGCCGTTTTTGCCGCATCAAACGTGGAATTCATGATTCCGGGAAACACATCCATGTCGCCCAGAAACACCAGTTTGGCCACTGCAATCAAGAATGCTATGACGAAAAATGCTATCCAAATGTAGTTAAGAACCATATTCCCTTTTCCTTAAAAGACAATGAAGAACAAGGCAAAAGCCCCGTTGGATCACTGCACCGACATGGGTGCAAAGTTATAAAAAACAATCGACAGCCGTTCCGATGCGTTTCAGGTTTATCGTTACATACACCGACAATTATCCAAGATAAGGCCATATAAAGGCCAAAAATTCGAAAGGTACGGTTTTAAGAGCTTGATTTTGTTGTTTTCATACACGCAGTATTGCTTTTTATTCGTAGTTTTGCACAAATAAATAATCCTCAAATATCAGAACAATGAAAGAAACATCCCTTACAGAACTGTACGAGAAGCCAACAGTCGAAATCATCAATATGGAGCCCGAAGGCATCATTGCAGCCAGTGGTGAAACCGGCTCAAGTGGCAGCGATTATAGTAACGGCGATGACATTCAACTCGATTCATGGTATTAACTGATGCAACCATGAAGAAGTATCATCTACTTGCAATGGCAGTATTTGCAATGGCTGCCATGTTTACATCATGCGACAATGATAACGAGGCTGTCGTCACACCGACCCCAGAACAGCCTTTTGTCATTTCGGCCTCGCTGGGCAACAGCAACACACGTGCCACCATTGAATACGGCAATCAGGACATCAGCAAAGGCGAACTGTTTCGCTGGAACACAGATGATGCCTTTTCTGTATTGGTTGAAAACGGCAACGACACTGAATTGCACAAATTCACATTCACCTCGTTCGCCACACCGAACGAACCGTCAGGCACAGCCACATTCACATGTCCGGACATCGTTGGTCTGCATGCCGAGAAAGCGATAGCCATCTATCCCGCAACCGACACGAAGCCCGAAGACAACACCTTCACCTTTACCTGCGCCACCGAAAGGGAACAGATCGGCACTACACTCGGAAACTTCGGTAAAGACATGCCCATGTATGCCTATACCGACAAACTCGCTTCCGAGGGGAAACTCAGCTTCGAGCATCTTTCGGCACTGCTACGCTTCAGCATCACGAATATCGGGCCCTCTGATTGCACCGTCAAAAGCATCAAAGTGGAAGCAAACACCTCGGTATTCGGCACAAAAGGCGCCATCAAATCAACCGCTCCGGGGAGCAAACCTACAATCACTTATGAACTGAACGGAAGCAAATCCACAGCCATTACAACCGATGCAACTCTTAAGAAAGGCGAGACAATAGACCTTTACACAACCATCCTACCCTGCATGGGCTTGAAAGGAAACGGCACTAACGCACAACTGACATTCACATTATCCACCCTACGCAACGGGCAGGAAGACACACAAAGTTTCCAATTGGATGGCGGAAAAATCAATACAGGCGACGGCAGCACATGGGAAGCCGGCAAACGTTACCGCTTCAAAATCAATTCAGGGTACAAGGAACTGACCGTAGGAAGCCCCACTATTGCAGATTGGAGCAATGGAACCGATCTCACAGGTGGCGAAGCGACAGCAGAATAGCACAACAACTTACACATGAGTTTTTTCAAAACACTGTCCACAACAGCCATTGCGTTACTTGTGGTTGCTTGCTCTGGAAATGAAGAAACAGCAGTCAGCAACTTCCCTTCAGATAGAGTTGTACGCATCTGTGCCGGAATAAACAATTCCTATACAAGAGGATTCTATACAACAGACAACCTTCAGGAATTCAGTATCAGTATCGTCAACACGAACAACGGGAACTACAACTACGACAACATCAAAGTCACAGGCAGCAATAGCACTGAATGGAATACCCAGACTGTCATGCTGTGGCAAAACGGTAAGCAAAAGGTTGACATCATTGCCTATGCGCCCTATCAGACAGGAACTGCCATCACCGGCAATACAACCCTCGAAGCTGGTGTACAAGCCACGCAAACCAAAGATGATAACAGTTCTGATTTTCTATTATACGTCAGCAAGGGATTTACTCCTTCATCGGATTTGAATGCCGACAAGGAATTAGAAATACCTCTCTCCCATGCATTCAGCAAACTGACTGTCCGCATCAGTTTGGGCAACGCATACAATGTGTCAAGCCTTACCGACACCAATCCCATAACAGGATTGACGATAAAAGGTACTATCATTACCGGCGTATGCAACTTGACAGCCGACAAGCCTCAGTTCATCGCCAAAGCCTCCGAAAGCGCAACCAACGTAATGCCTTACGAAATTGCGTACGCAAAGCCCTCCGGCATCTTAGACAATGCCGTAGCCACTTACGAATGCATCCTCGTGCCACAAAGAATCTACGCCTATGACCTAAGCGTCAGTTTCGTTGTTGATGGCACTACCTACCATTGGAAAGTGCCGGAAGAAATAGACTTTGAACCGGGCATGAACTATGACCTGTCCATCAAAGCCGGAAATAATTCAATTACAAGCGGCACCATGTCTGCAAAGCCATGGAAAGACCCGGCATTGGGAACAGATTACCACGAGATACAAACCGAATACAAGTAAAGCCTAACGACCATGAAAATGAAATCTTTCATATTTGCCATCATCACTATGGCTCTATTCCTCATGGCCGCTTGCGCTGCAGACAACGATAAGCCCACGGCCAATCAGACTATCAAGATAAACGCAACCATCGGTAGTAACCTCCCGACACGCACCACCCCATTGGGGACACTTGAAGAACAAGCCAACTTTGTCCAAGAAGATATCATCGAAGTCATTAAATACAATTGGCAAGCAGCAGGCACATCCATACAATACCAATTCAACGGCACTTCATGGGAAAGTATCAACGGCTCCGGCCACATTCATTCGTCCGATGCTGAATACTTCAGAGCTTTCTACCCCGTTGCCAATGGCAATACATACGACAAAGCCCTGCTGCCTACCGACCAAAACACGGAAGAAAGCATTCGCAATGCCGATTTCATGAGGGCAGAAGGCAACAACTACGCAGATGAAAGCAATACGCTTTCCCTTAGCTTCAACCGCAAAATGGCACTTGTCAGAATCAAGATAGCCGGTTATGGCAACGAGCTCGACCCTGTAACCGACAAGATCACCGACTTGACGGTCTATTCACCTGCCGCAGGGTTCTCTTCTGATCCCGACAATGCGGGAACAAACCAACCTGTAGCCATCAAGCCTTACATAGAAGACGCTTCAGGCCAACACCAGACAAGCACCGGCAATGGAAACATCGGTTATCGCTACTCAGCCTTGATATCGCCTGTAGCCCCCCAACCATCCGATGCTCCTTCCAAATTCATAGAACTGACTTTGCAACATGGTACCGAAGCCAAGACTATGAGTGTGATGCTTGATAAATATCCTTGGGGTGAAGGCTACATCTATGAATTTGAGCTCATCATAGGTAACGATGCTGTAAAAATAGCCAAAACCACAGTCAACGAATGGAAAAGCAGCGGTATCCAACATGATGGAAATGCACATGAAGCCGTATTGGATGTAACGGGAATGACTGCTAATGACGTCACCGACAATCTGCTTAAAGAATACTGCATAGACAGCCGTCTGATACTAAAAGGCGCATTCGGCACCAATAGCGACAAATACAACAGCGATGGTGTATTGGCCTTTGCCAAAGTTGCCCGATTCGTACGGACCAATCCTGTCAAATACATCGATTTCAGCCAAACGACCGGCATATCGTCCCTATCGAAAAAAGCGACCTATTTGGACAGCGAAGGTAATGAGCAGACCATCAACCTTACTTTTATGCCCGGTATTAGCAGTCCGTTGGAAGAAGTCCATCTGCCTACTACCGTCACCAACATTTATTGGGCCTTCTACAATTGTGAAAACCTCAAAAAGGTAACAGGCACAGAACAGATAGAACCGGGAACAAATGGTTCCAATATTGAAGGAGCCTTTAGCAACTGCGACTTAGATGAAATTCCTAATATGCCAAAGGTCAACATATTAAATGGCCTATTTTATGGTACCAAATTCAATTTCACAACTTTTGAAAGCAACTACTTCACTGAAATCATAGACTTCAGCCAACACTACAACTTAACAATTATCAAGTTGCCCAACGCAACAACATTGCACAATCAATGTCTTGAAATCTCAAGAGGCATTCAAGAACTTCACCTCACGGCCAAGGCTTTCAAAGAAGTAGATAATGAACCGTTCTCCTTTTTGAGGAACGCTGCAGCAATACTCTATCTGAACGCATCGCAGGAAAGCAGAATAACGACAGACGGAACTACTTCCTGCATCTGGAAGCCTGTAGACAATTCCGCCACCACTGTCGATCTCGCAAATTTCACAAAAGTCATCTGTGGAGACAAAGTTGTTTACAACCGTGAATGATCACCATTAACCAATTAATATAAGATATAACTACAATGAACCCAATCAGACTTTTATGCATGACAACCGTTGCCTTTCTCATGGTCGCCTGTTCCAACCATGAGGAAACGGAAGTCAACAACTTTCCCGACGACGGGATTGTTCGCATCAGTACTAATGTCAACGAGCTGAACACACGTGGCTTTCATACCACCGATGATTTAAACGAGTTCGGCATCAGCATCTCTAACAGTAAGAATTCTTACTACAGTTACGACAACATCAAGGTGACCGGCAGCAACGCCACCGAATGGACAACGGAGTCTGTCATGCTGTGGCAAAACAGCACGCAGCCGGTAGACATCATTGCCTATACGCCCTATATGACAGGAGCATTAAACGGCACCTTGGAAGCCGGCGTACAAGCGGTACAGACCCAAGAAGACAAAAGCTCGGATGTGCTTTTATCCGTCCAAAAAGACTTTGTTCCGGGCAACGGCCTGAACAGTGACAAAAAACTCGAAATACCCTTTTCGCATGCTTTCAGCAAACTCGTCATCAGCATCACACTCGGAACAGAGTTCAACGCCAATGGCAAGAACATCTCTTCAACCAATCCGATAAGCAACCTCGCAATAAGCGGAACGGTCATAAAAGGCATCTGCGACTTAACGGCCGATGCACCGACGTTCGAAGCCAAAACAGGAGAGAAAGCTACCGACATCATTCCCTACGAGACAGGCTATACGCCACCGGCCGATGATAACGTGCACGGCATAGCCACTTACGAGTGCATTCTTGTGCCACAGCAAATCGCGGCAAACAAACTCAGAATCAGCTTTTCCATCAACGGAACAGAATACACCTGGACATCAGAGCAGGCTGCTCTGCTTGAACCGGGAACAAGTTACAACCTTCCGCTCACAGCAGGAAACGAAGTGATTATAGCCAACAAATTGACCATCGGCCCATGGTATGACAATCGTACTTCTGACGCTCAAACCGAATATCAAGTTAATAAGTAAGAACCTGAAGCCATGAATACATTCAAATATTTTATTTGCGCCATCATAGCTGTCTTGTCATTGGCAGCCTGCTCTTCCGACAACGAGATGACGGCAACAGATGGAAACGTCATTAAAATCAATGCTTCTATCGGAAAAAGCCTTTTTACACGCACCAACCCTTTGGCAACAGACCAAGAAGAACAGAAGCAATTCTCCAACGGTGACATCATCAACGTGCTTACGGGAACAGGCTCTCTGCTATACGCAAAAGCATCCGCGCAATACCAATACAACGGTTCTTCCTGGTCGCCTCTTGGCGGCAAATACCTGGTATCACCGGGCTCGGCATACAATTACTGGGGCTATTACCCCGTCAACGACTCGACATCAATGACCTTGGGTATGCTCACCATCGACCAAAGCACATTGGAAGGTCTACAAAGTGCCGACTATATGAGAGCATCTACTAATGCCAAAGCTCAGGCTGACAACAGCGTCAACCTCTCATTCGAACGGACAAGAACCCTTATCAAAGTCAAGATAGCCGGCTATGGCAGTGAACTTGACCCGAGCACAGACAAAATCACCAACCTGACCATATTTTCCCCGTCATCCGGTTATCCTAACACAAATGCAACTAATCCGGATATAATGTACAAAACACGCCCCATCGTGCCGTACATTCAGGATGCTGACGGCCAATACCAGCCCAAAGGGAGTGAAGGAGGAGTAGGTTATTGCTACACAGCCTTGATAGCACCTAAATACAAAGAAGCTGAAAAACTGATAGAACTTACACTTCGTCATGGCAACGAATCCAAGACAATGGCTGTCAATTTTGATTGCGATTTCACCAATAGCGTCCTTTACACCATCGAACTCATTGTAGGGAACGATGAAGTCAAAGTGGCCAATGTCACAGTCAGTGATTGGGCCGAACAGGACATTACGGGCGGCAAAGCCGGCACCGTACTGGATGTTACCGGCAAGACGGCAGAAGACCTGACAGACGAGCTTCTTTCGCAATACTGTGAAAACAACCGTTTGATTGTGAAGGGCGAATTCGGTACAGAAAGCGAGCCTTACAACAATATTGGCATCTTGGCTTTCGCGAAAATTGCCGGGTATATCCGAAACACAGCCAATAATGTCAAATACTTCGACTTCAGCCAAACTACAGGTATCAATTCGATTTCCAATACCGTAACCTATGAGGACAGCAACGGAAAAGAACAAAAAGCGAATTTGAGTTTCTATGCCAGTTATTTGGTTGAAGCCAACCTGCCATCGACTGTCACCAATATCAGCAATGCGTTTGCTCATTGCCCCCAACTCAAAAAAGTGACCGGAGTGGATCACATTGAACCGGGCGACAACAACGAAAACATCCAGAAAGCCTTCTACCACTGCGGTTCTCTTACCGATTGGCCTTATATGCCAAAAGTGCATGTCATAGATGGACAATTTGATTATACAAAAAGCAATGAATCAATCATTGAAGTCAACGACTATACCGAAATACGCAAATTTGGAGAAATATATGCTTCTACAGTCAAACTGCCAGCAGCTACGACTCTGCGACTAAACTCCTTGGGATATTTTTATAACTTGACAGACCTTTATCTCACTGCCGATGCGTTCGATGTGGTAGAAACAAAATACTATGAGATAAACAAAATCTATCACAGCCCATTCAAAATCCATGAGACAAAGACTGGAGCAAACAGTATGAAAAATGAATGCTTCGACCCGACCAACGTAACCCTTCACCTGAATGCGACGCAAAAGGACAAAGTGACCGTCACCACAGACACCGAGGGTAACACCACATGTGCATGGAAACCCATAGACAGCATGGAACACCCTGTATACCTCACGGCTTTCAAACAGGTAATCTGCGGCGACGACATTGTATATACCCGCAAATAAGGCCCTGGAAAACATTTTCGCCAATCAATGATTGCGCCATACAACTAAGTAACAAATGCCGTATGGCGCAATCATTTAACGACACAGCACTAACGATCTCATCATGCAGACTGCGGTAAATCGCGTACATTTAAACTTCATTGTCATTTTTTATAGGGGGGGGTAAATCTTCTTCCTATACAAAAACGTTATCTTTGCAAATGCACACAAAGATATTTACTGAAAAGACTTCTTGAATATTTCACTCTAAACAAAATCATATGAAGAAATTATTTTTTACATTAGGCTTGGCTCTTCTCGGCATTCTGATGCCAAGGATAAGCCTGGCGGATGACAACATCCCCAAAGCAGACATCCTGGATGTTGTATTCAATGAAGACGGCACGGCCTACGACGCCTCGCCGATGGACAACAAAGTAGAAGTCATTGGCAAAGAAATGATGACAACCTACTACAACGAGAACTACAAGCGTGTAGTACCCAGACTGTCCAACCCGTGGGGCGGTAACGGAGCAACCTACTACAAAGTAGACTACGAAAACAACCAGGCATTCAAAGATGCCATCGCCAACGGACATACTCTTGAACTTCTGGTAATGGCCGACTACACCATCGGAAGTCTGCCCGACTCGGAATGCAAACCTTTCACCTCACATCAAAGCGGAGGCACCGGTCTGATGGTGGCCAAGAAGAACAAAAGTGCCAACGGCACCAACGATTTTGCCTTCCTTCCCCACACAGGAGGCTCATACCGCTGGGTACTTTCCGGAGTACATCCCGAACCGGGTATCTACTACCATGTGGTGGGTGTATATAATAAGGAAGAAGGCAAAGGCTACATTTATGTCAACGGCGAACTGAAAGGAACCGCAGATGCTCCGGGCGACTTCCAGTTTGCTTCCGCAGGAAATGTCTGGTTCGGCATCGGTGCCGACCCGAACGGTGCAACCGGCAACACGGCATGGAACGGAGAAGTGGCCATCGCCCGCATCTACGATGCCCCACTGAAGGCCGACCAGGTTGCCGCACTCTACAAACAGGTG
>DJPH01000045.1:0-487 GCA_002439755.1 Prevotellaceae bacterium UBA6417
TATTGTCAATCTCTTGAGTGCAATCGCCGCATACTGCTACTTCCCAAAGAAACCTTGTATCAATGTCTCGAGAACGATTGACACGCAACCAACCTTGTTCTGATTTCATCGAACTCACGTTAGATAATTTTCAAGGAAATTCTTGCAGAAAGGAAGGACTGAATCAGACCATTCTTACTACCGCTGAATAGTTAATGATTTTTGTCAATCAAATAGGTTGTTTATAGTTATAAAAGTATTACATTTGCAACGTCCGATTCATACCGAAAGCTCCAAGGGGCGGAGGTGGGGTAGGACATACATATAGTATAAGGCGTTTTTGTACGCTTTGGTTTTGACGAATTGGAATCTCGCAAATTCATCGACAAGTCAAGAACAAGGCAACAAGGAACGCTCTATGTAGTGTATTATATATAGCTTCATTGCATTCATCGTTTCATCGATTGTTGCAAAATAAGGCTGATTATATACTTACACTGGCGTGGGG
>DJPH01000045.1:541-36866 GCA_002439755.1 Prevotellaceae bacterium UBA6417
GAGCCTACGGATTGTGGAACGAGCGACAGAATGGCTCTACGCTTTTTCGTATGTATACAGACGTTTTGATAATCTGCCAATATAGTAGCCGTTGGCACAAAATTGTTGGCATGAATAAAAAACTCATCATTCCGATTGTGATCTGTACAATCATCATTATTGCAGTTATCTCTACCTGCATTGGGGGAGGTAGTAAGATCAAACTAACATGGGATGCAGTACCAGCTCCAAAGGAAATAAAAGACTCTATTGAGCTAAAAGTTTATGTAGAAAATTCCGGTAGTATGGATGCGTATATGTGTGCAGGATCAAATCTAAAAGATGCAGTTTTTGATTATGTAAGCGACTTGAAGCGATTGACTACATCCTGTTCATTGTACTATATCAATTCGAAAGTTATCCCTTTCACTGGGGACTTAAATACATATATTAAAAATCTTACCCCACAATCTTTTGCTAAAGCTGGTGGAAACCGAACGAATACAGATCTTCGTCAGATTTTTGGCACGATAGTGAAGGCCAATGGGAAACAAGCAGTTTCTGTATTTATCTCAGATTGTATCCTTGACATTCCTCAGAATGCGATTGATTTTTTAGGGAACTACCAGATTTCCATAAAGAACACGTTTAATGAAGCATTGGCAGAAAATCCCGAGTTGGGAGTTGAAATAATCAAACTTGACTCCAAATTTAATGGTTTTTGGTTCTGCGGACATAATCGGGAATTTTTGAAGGATGTAAAACGACCTTACTATATTTGGGTAATTGGCAACCAAAGGTATTTGGCTGAATTCAACCAAAAGGTTCCTGTCGAGAATATTATAGGCGGCATTAAAGAATACAGTGCGTACGCTGCTCCACAGAAAATACCATTCGGTATGAGTAAAAGTACTTATGTAACAAACCATTCAGGAAAAATAAATGTTGAACTGCTCGTAAATTTAAGAGGATCGTTGCAAAGCAGCAATCTGTATAAGAATATTGCACAATACAACTCTGCTAACCCTCAACAAGTAACAGTGGCATCGGTTGAAGAGATTACTGTTGCAGATAGTCCATATAGCCATGTTATCACTTTAGAGATCTCCAATCCCGAGACTCTAAAATCAGAAACGGTTTCTTTCTCTTACCCTTATTTGGCGACATGGATATCTAATTCAGATGACATAACAGGACAAAATGTAAAAGGGAATCTTGACAAAACAACAGGGCTAATGGCATTGATTAAGGGTGTGGCAGAAGCCTATAAGAACTCAACTACATACGGATCGGTTTCCTTTGAATTAAAAAACAAATAAAGTTAAATATCATGAGTGAATTTTTTGGAAGTATCTACTGCTGGCTCGAAGACTTCTTTGGAATAGAACTTGCAGAGTATCTATGGGGAGAATCATCTCCAGAGCAGTTAAGCAACATGTTCATTGGCATCGGCCTTACCATGTTGGTGATTACCCTATTAGTAGCTGTCTGCTACTATTATATTATCAATCATCCACGCCTGAATAATTGGTGGGGATGGCTTATATTCTTGGGTATTAACGCTGTGATAAATTTTGTAGTCGGCTGGCAATGGGTTCTTAAAGATTATTATGCAGGATTAATGGTAAAAAAAGATGCCGCGACACAAAAGAAGGTTGACCTTCCTATCTACTCAGATGATATCCTTGCATTTGGAGTTACCAATATGCTTGATGCTATCATAGCTTTCATCATATTCTCGTATATTATCAAGTGGTGGAGTACTAACTGCTCCCGAGCTCCATTTTAACATATACATATTATTAATCATGGCCAAACTATATGTATTCGGAATTGGAGGAACAGGTGCACGTGTTCTCCGTTCTTTCACAATGATGATGGCGGCAGGTGTAAATATGGGTACAGACGAAATCGTGCCTATTATTATCGACCCCGACGCTTCTAATGCAGACTTAACAAGAACTGTAGTCCTTATGAACACATACAGGACTATTCGTTCTTCCCTTTCATTCACCCCGAAAAATGAGTCAACTTTCTTCAGAAAAGAGCTGTCCCAAATTCTTGTGAACTATACTCTTCGTATTAATGACACCGAAGATAAAACGTTTTTGCAGTTTATTGATCTTCCTTCCATGGATAAATCATCGCAGGCCATGATGAGAATGCTATTCTCTGAAAAGAATCTCGGTTCATCTATGGATGTAGGCTTTAAGGGCAACCCCAATATCGGGAGTATTGTACTCAATCAAATTGTGGATTCTAATGACTTTCAAGATTTTGCTAACAACTTTGAGTCTGGTGACAAGATTTTTATTATTAGTTCCATTTTTGGTGGTACTGGTGCAAGTGGTTTTCCTCTTTTATTGAAAACTCTTCGCACTGGAACTAACTTCCCCAACAATGATCTGATTAACCATGCAGAGATTGGTGCCATCACAATTCTTCCATATTTCAAACTGAAGAATGACGATGAAAGCGAGATTGATTCATCGACCTTCATCTCTAAAACCAAATCCGCATTGGCTTATTACGAAAACAATATCAGCAAGAATAAGTCTATTGATGTGCTTTATTTTCTTGCTGACAATGTTACAAATACCTACGAAAACCACGAAGGGGGATCAGCACAGCAAAACGATGCTCATCTCGTAGAATTCCTTGCTGCTACTGCTATCGTGGATTTCAGCAACAAGCAACACGCAAATACGTCAAACAAAGAACTTGGTCTGAAGGATCTCACTAATTCTGTTACATTCGACTCCTTCTACGAGAATCAAAAACGTTTGCTTTTCGCCCCTTTGACAGAGTTCATGATGATGACCAACTGCCTGAATCACAAGTTTGACTATTATTCGTCTAAGGATTTCAATGCCAACAATGACAACTTCAATGGTCTGTACGGGTCTTCTTTCATGACGGAGCTTCAGAACCTTACAGGTTTGTTCATCGAATGGCTTGACGAAATGAAGAGAAATAAACGCTCATTAGACCTTTTCAACCTTAACACAAAAGATAAACCTTTTGAGGTCGTCACAGGAATTAAGCCTAAAAAGATAATCAGCCTTAAATCTGATTATGATTTAGTAACCGATCGTTTGAACTCAGCTGTCAAGAAATGTCATAGTAAAGAAGACAACGACAAGTTCCTTGAAATGTTCTTCCTTGCCATGACAAAATTGTTTAACGAAAAATTTAATGCGTAGCCATGTCAAAAGTATTTAGATTATATCGAGAGGGAACGTCCACCATTCGAGAATGGAACGAAAGCCCAGCATTCCCATACAATTCCAATGCTCGGGACACAATAGAAGATCCCGATGGAGCAAGTGCAAAAAATGAAATTACTTCAATCCCGTCTCCGTTTGCAAGAATAGATCTTGTGAAAACAGCTTTTAAGGAAGTATGCCGTAGAGCGACTCGTGATATTAGAGAGTTGGAAGGCGACACCATATTTCATAAGATGGTGTCAGATACTTTAGATGTCGGTGAGATTTTTTTTAATATCGATAAATTCAAAGATAAGATTGAAATCATCACTTGGAATCCGTCCGTGATGATTGATGCTCTGAAGAACGACCAAAACGCAAGCCACTTCTATGTGGCCGATGCCTTGCAGAAGTATCTTGTTTCCGATGCTCGCACATATAACTTCGGACAGCTGAAGAACATCTACCTTCTGAATTATACGAATGGGCCAGATGAATTAAACATCATCGGTGCCACGTCACCGTCAACGTTATTCTTTAGCGGTGCGAATAGCCTTGAATATATTCAGGACATATTCTTTGCAAACAATGACCGCCCATTTGACGGTGACTATGTATCCCTTTATAGAAGAGACTTCGACTACATTAAGGCATGGTGGACACTCCGTAAGACATTCCCCGGCTTCTCAAACCTGTTCCCAGAAATTGAGAACTATCTTAACTTGACATTCAGGGCTATTTCAGACCAGATAATCAAGAACAAGTTGAACGAGATTACCCTAGCATCAGCTAAGGATTTCTCTTATATTGATGTGCAGTCACATCAACAGAGTAACCAAGTTGAAGTTCTTGGTACTGTTCTGTTTAAGAAGAAATCTTCAAGAGAAATTGAAAACGAGTTTACAATCCGTCCCGAACAAAGCGTAGCAGGTGTGAAGCCTCTTGTTCTTCCCGTTGAAGCAGGAAATAAATATGCTAGTCTGCAATATGCTAATGGTACATGGGGAAACACAAATAGAGCACCATACAAACCAAAAGTTTCTGATATCGAACGTAGAACGCTACCTTATGAGGGCTCAACTTTTGCATATTTGACCATAGGAGATTTCCTTGAAGATTCTATTGTGAAGGTTTCTCATTCTTTGAATAAGAAGTATTTCTTCGACGGGAATATTAAAGATGTAGAGCAGATGACATCTTTCTTGCTCCCGATTAAGCCTCTTTATTTCAAGTACTTCTCCATTGAAACACTCAACTCAACTATGCCAGACGGCAAACTAGCGTTTGAGATGGAATCTATTGCCGGTGGCTCAGTAAATGTAGTTATACGCATACCTATTATGGGTAATGGTAATATAACTTACATTGAGTATCAGCGTATCTATTATGCCCAGAGGCAAGCAGATGTCTCAGAGACTCAAAACTCTGGTGGCATGACAACTTTCGATTTCACAGGTCTTGTAATGCCTGCCATAAAGTTCCAAAATGAGGACGATGCTCTATATACGGTTTCCTGCGTAAGTACATTCTCCAATCAATTCAATTTTGATTTTTACCGCGAAGGGGAAATAATACGTGACATCCCCGTTGACTGCAGAAACAAAGAAAAAGGTTTATTCGACTTTAAAGCTGAAACCTATACAATCCAGAATAGCAACTTTGACTTTATCAGAGTTTCTAATAAGGGAGGCGTTAGCAATGTAATTATTCCAAACTTCCTCACACATCAAAATCTGGAAGACTTTGAATTCGCTGTTGACTTGGGTACATCTAATACACATATTGAATTTAAGAAAGCTGATAATAATAGTTCTGACTCTTTCAACTATAAAGACTCAGAATCTATATTCGCAGAGTTCTTTGTTCAGTCCTTTCGCGAAATTCAAGGAAAACTCATTCCTTTAGATTTGATTGATGAAAACGACTTGATAGTTCGTGATTTCATTCCTGTTGTGGTAGGAGATGGCTCAGATTTCTCTTTCCCAACACGAACCGCTTTGTCTTATGCAAAATCTACTGACTGGACGGAAAAATTAAGGACATTCGGCTTAATCAATTTCGATATTACATACAATAAAAAATTAGGCATTGCATACAATGCAAAGCCTATGGTCAATATCAAATGGAGTAGCAAGCCTAATGCACAATCAGTAATGCAAGCTTACATCCGTAATATCATGATGATAATTCGCAACAAGGTCATTGCAAATAACGGTAGCCTTGCGCGGACAAAAATCACATGGTTCTACCCAAACAGCATGTCACCGCGCCGCCTTGCTCAACTACGCATGGCATGGAACGACTCCTACACAGAATTGTTTAACCATGATGGTGCGACAAGAAATCTATCAGAGTCTGTTGCTCCAATACAATTCTACTTCCGTAGATATGCGACAGCAACGAACCTCGTTAATGTGGATATTGGTGGTGGCACTACTGATATTGCATTCTCTTCAAACGGCAAAGTAGAATATATCACGTCATTTAAGTTCGCTGCGAACTCGCTCTTTGAGGATTCTTTCTCTGACATCAATCCTAATAATGGTATTGTAGACTGGTTCAAGAATGACATTCTCAGCCTTCTTCAGTCAAAACCAGAACTTAACGAACTAGTCAACATCTTTAATAGCAACCTTGGACAACCTGCAAATATGGCATCATTCCTTTTCTCGCTGAAAGATAATTCTGCCACAAAAGGACTTGCCCGTAATAATGTTGATTTCAATAAGATACTTCAAAATGACACGAAGTTTAAGGTGGTTTTTATCATCTTCTATACAGCAATCATTTATCACATCGCCCAAATTGTGAAAGCTAAAGGGTTGAAATCTCCTCGCCATATAGCATTTAGCGGTAATGGTAGTAAGATAATTAGCATCATATCGTCAGACCCGAAGATTCTTGGCAAATATACCAAAATCATTTTCGAAAAAGTTTTGGAGTCAGAATATGGTTCTGCCCTTGATATTCTTGGATTAGAGCAGGGTTCCAATCCTAAAGAATCTACATGTAAGGGTGGCTTGATTGCAGCAGAAGCTTACGAAGAAGATCCAGATACATTAGTTCTCCGGGATTCTTCTGGTAAACTGGTTGGTACTAATGACACTTATGCTTCCATTTCTGATGCTTACAAAAAAGAAATCGTTAAGTCTGTTAAAGACTTCTTCCACTTTGCTCTTACAGAAATGCCGTCTGTATTCAACTTAGATAATAACTTCGGTGTTGATAATGTCACTATGAAGATTGCAAAAGAAGAATGCACGAAAGATTTGGAAACATACCTTGATAAAGGTATAGAACTCTCTATTAAAGAGTCTGGAAATAAGGATAATCTCATTGAAGACGCAATTACGTTCTACCCAATCAAGGGAGTCCTTCAGTCTCTTTCAAGCGAAATTCAAGAACATTATTTAGAAAATCCGAACCAATGATGAAAAAAGCAATCAATATCGTAGTGTGCGTTGCCACAATCTTAACGTTATCTTCATGTGATTTTTTCAGTGAAAAGCAGCATGTTCAGGATACCGTAGACAGTGCCGCAACAGTTGAAGGTATTTCTAAGGAGATAAAGAACAAGATTGCAGCCCAAGACACTTTAATGAATGCGCTCGTGCTAAAAGTTGATACTTTGGCGCAAGCATTGTCTCAGGCGCAAAAAGAAAATGCGGAACTGAAAGTTCAAGTAGCAAAGTTGGAAAGTCCTAAAAGTACATGGGGATATATGACATTAGCTTCTCTTGTTATATCAATCATTGCACTGGTTCTTTCCCTGTTAAGAGGTCTCAGTAGAGAGAAAGTTGACGAAATTTTTTGCAACAACTTCGACAAGTCAAAAAGGATAAAAGAACTGAATGATGCTGTTAGCCAATTACAATCTGGGATAAACGGTAATAGAGTTTCTCAGTCTGTAAACAAATTTCTACAAAATCTTGAAAAACGTTTAGACTCTGTTGAGTCTTCTGTTTCACATTTGAGTAGTAAGACGAACGAAACTCAAAATAGTTTAAATCCATCAGTTACTCATCGTCAAGAACAATTGCGTCAAACAAAAGATCTTGAATATCTCAGAATGGGATACGCAAATATTAATGGTGGTAATACCTTCGCGAAAATATTCGATTCTGCCCAAGAAAGTTGTGTCTTCTCTATTAAGTTTAAGAGTGCGGATAAAGGAGAATTTAACATCATTTCGTTGGACAAGATTAAATCAAGAAATAAGTGGCAGGAAATAGTTGATTATACTGGCTCTATTGAAGAAGCCACATCCTTTAAAGTTGAAGATTACGGCATTTGCGAAAAATGCGATGATGTTATATGGCAAGTTACTAAAAAACTTAAAATCAAATTAATCAAGTAAAGATGTCACTATTAGTTCCTATCATAGTAGCGTTTATAATTGCTCTACAAATATTCTTCTTTGTGAAGAATGTACTACGCATGAGAGATTACAAAAAAATCTTTGCGGAAGAAAATTCTTGGGGTATCGCTCATAATCCTGAGACGAATTTCGTTTCTGGTATTTATGGACGTGGTAACAATGTTTTTGAATCAATCAAAGATTCAATTAATAAATACTTAGGAAATAATTCTGGATCCGTGATTGATTTCTCTCTTTTGAAAGATGCAGTGGACCGCCACTGTGATTCTGTGGAGAATGACATCAACACGCTTACACCAACTCCACTGTATTGCGGGCTCGCAGGAACGATGGCCGGTGTGATTGTCGGCTTAGGTTCTCTTATTACAACGGGTAGTATAACAGACCTTCTTTCATCTGGATCTGGAAATTTTGGAACTGCCGCTGAGGGCGTAAACGATTTGTTGTCAGGGGTCGCATGGGCAATGCTTGCCAGCATCATGGGTATTTTGCTAACCACCATAGCATCATTATTATTTAAAAGGTATAAACTGCAAGGTGAATTTGGCAAGAATACCTTTCTTGCATGGCTTCAGGCAAAGCTACTGCCAGAGCTGCCTTCTGATACCTCTGATGCACTCAATCGCTTGGTGAAGAATCTTAATAAGTTCAATAACACTTTTGCTGAGAACACCTCTTCACTGCGCGGTGCATTGCGTGAGGTTAATGAATCCTACCGCATTCAGGGCGACGTTATCAAAGCCGTACATGACATGGACGTGATGAAGATGGCAAAAGCAAATGTTCGCGTACTTGAAGAACTGAAAGAATGTACCGACAAATTGGAGCAATTTAACGAGTATTTGGACGATATTCACGGCTATACTGATGCAATCCATACTTTTACCACTCAATTTGAGCAAGAAGCTAACCGACTGCATGTTTTGGAAGAAATCCAACAATATTTCATGCGTCATAAAGCAGAAATAGCAAAGGATTCAGCCGATGTGGATATTGCTTTGAGAGATGCTCTTCGTACGCTGAAAGAAACTGCTAACACGAATGCAAATGAGCTAAACTCCACATTGGTTCAACAAGCCGAAGAGTTTAAGCGTATTATTGCAGATGAGAGAGAGTCTTTTGAGAAACTCAATGCCGAACTTCGTACTAAATTTAGTGCAGAACTCAACCAAATTCCTATGTTGCAAAAGCAACTGGCTGAAATTGCTGGCATACCAGGCAAACTTGATCAGTTGATAGACCGCATGGAATGTTCTAATAGTGCATTGGCTTCGTCAGTCAACGGAACGATGGCGCGAATCGTTAAAGAACTTACAACTACCTCTTATTATGGCAAATCTTCTCCATATGCCATACCGCAGATGTTGCCTGGATGGATGAAATGGACAATTGTAGTTTCTGTAATACTCATAGCTTTAGCTTGTATCTCGAACACAATATACAACATCTGGTTTGCTGAAGATAATTCACCATCTGTCACTGCTACCATAAGTGAAGCGGATGATACAGACTCTATCATGAACGCTCCAATCAGTGTTGATAGCGTAGAGACACAACCTGTTCAACACTCGTCTATACCGTCCACATCACAATTAGCACCTAACAACCAAGTATAAAGCACCAATAATCCATAATACGTTTAGTTTATATGGCAGAGAAGAAAGAATCCTTTTTTTGGACAAGTTACTCTGATTTGATGACGAGTCTATTCTTCATCATGCTTACACTCTTTGTCCTTGTTATCGTACTCTTGCATAAGCGTATGGAAGCGACGGAGAAGCAACTTGAAGAAATCAAAAAAGTGGAAGCATCAACCAAGGAACTTGGTCGTTCAAAGAACTTTGCGTATAAGGCAGAATACAAGAAATACGTTCTTGATGTAAGATGTTTCTTCAAAGAAACAAGATATCGTCTTGCAGACCTGCAAGCAGATACAGCAAGACTACATAGGGCTGGTACTGAAATCAAGGAGTTCCTTGATAAAAACGAAAACAATCAGTACTTGCTCATCATTGAAGGGCAGGCTTCGCGCAATTCACAAAAACTGACAGATGCCAACTACGACTGGAGTTTCCAACGTGCGCTCACGCTGATGAAGTTCTGGAAGGATATTTGCCACATTGATTTTGGAGCAAACTGCGAGTTTCAGATTGCTGGTAGTGGTGACGGTCGATACAACTTTGGCTACACAGGCGGTGAAGGCACCGAACGTTTCAAACAGCTTGATGCAACTCTCATGCGTGAAAGAGGCTCTAAGGAAATTGACAATCAACGCTTTGTCATTCACATAATACCCAAAAACATTATTGAAGATGCTGAAAAAAAAGAAAACTAAATATTATGCTGTCATACTATGCTTGTCAGTATTGCTTTTTGTATCGTGCGCTCACAAGTCTGGCCACCGTCGCGACCGTGAACGCCCTGGCACTACGATGGCTGACCGTTCAGGCAGGAAGTCTTCACGCTCTGCTTCTCGTAAGAGTAAAATTGTGAATAAACGATCCAGCGACAAACTTGAAGGGGCACAAATCTTTGAACGCTATGGCAGTGCTGTGTTCATGGTATTCACGACAGACGGCTCTAATGCTTACCAAGGTTCAGGTTTCTTTATTGACAACGAAGGTCTTGCAGTAAGTAACTATCATGTTTTCAAGGGAACTGGTATTGGTCTTGAGCAAATCAAACTTGTAGGGAGCGATGAAGCCTACAAAGTTACTGAGGTCATACAAAAGAGTGAGCAAGAGGATTTCATTTTATTCCGAGTAGATTGTGAAAACACAAACTACATCCCCATTGCTACAGACAAACCTAAAATCGGTGAGAAAGTTTATGCTATTGGAAGTCCTCGCGGTCTTGAAAACACCTTCTCCTCAGGTGAGGTGTCTCAGTGGCGTGCCGACAATCTTATGCAAATTAGCGCACTCATCGACCATGGTAGCAGTGGCGGTGCTCTTATCAACGAATATGGTGAGGTAGTAGGCATTACGTCAGGTTCATTTGCTGATGGTTCACAAGCAAACCTAAACTATGCTTGGAGTATTGATGCCGTGAAACCATATGTCAGATAGATTTATGGCAACTTGATGCACATATATAATATAATTTGATAAATCTATAGATTAAAGACATAAAGATGATGAGTGATTTAATAGCAGAATGGAAAGTAATGAAGTATAGGCATATCAGATATTTGAAAGCCATATACATAGTCGCTTTTATTGCATTGACAAGTGCATTCTTTTCTTGTCAATCAAGGAAAGAGAAGAGAACCAACAGTACGGAAAAGCGCTGGCTTACGTTTGAGAACGATTATTTCTCGCTGATGTATCCCTGCAGCTATTATATAGACGGTGATTTTACAATAGGAGCAGACAATTTGCAGAATACTCCTGCTGACTCTACGATTAATCCGATCAATGAAATTGATGTGGTTCCTTATAATCTGACAAAAGAAACGCCATGGTTGCACATTGTTTTATCGAGATGCAAGATTCACCTGCCACTCCGTGACTTTATGCAAAACTCTATCGCCTTTAAAGGTATGGGTGAAGAAAAAGTGCTACTGTGCTCGGATGTTGACAGCGTCTCTCTTGCAGGATTACCGGCATTGGCCGTCACTTTTGGCCATCTTCAAGCACCCGGAGACACCTTGGTGCAACGGCAGTATATTGTGCAACTGCCCGACTATAAGCTGTATTATATCAACATAGAATGCAGCAGCGAAATAGTGCGTGATCCGGATAAGATGGCTCCGATATTCAAAATATTGGATACATTGAAATTTAAATAGGCGAGGCATATTTGCCGTCGTTTTTGATGGGCTCCATGTGGATGACGACGTGGGTGGCAGGGCCGTAGGCGGCTTTTAGGCGTTGCTCAATGTTGGTGGCATGGCGATGAGCTTCATAAAGCGACAGGCCGGCGGGCATGCGGATGTGCATTTCTATGGCGATGTGATTGCCCAGACGGCGGGTGCAGAGATGGTGCATGCCGCTCACGTCGGGTTCGCTTTGGGCTATTTGCATGATGTTTTTTTCGACATCGTCAGGGAGGCTTTGTTCGAGCAGGTCGCCTGTGGATTGCCGCAACAACCGGTAGGCTGCCTTGATGATGAATATGCTTACGATTACGGCAGCTATAGGATCCAATATGGCCCATTGGTTGCCCAGCAGAATGGCTCCGCCAATGCCGATGGCCGTCCCTATGGATGACAAGGCATCACTGCGGTGATGCCAGGCATTGGCCATTACGGCAGGTGAATTTGTCACGCGTCCCACCTTTAGTGTAAAGCGGTAGGTCCATTCTTTTAGTGCGATGCTTATGAGTGCGGCCGCAAGTGCAACTAGGCCGGGAGGTTCCGGTTGCTCGCCGCGGAAAGCCTTGAAGATGCTGCTCAGGCCGCCATACAATATAGCTATTCCTACTGTTGCGAGAGCTATGCCTATGATGGCCGTGGCCAGGGTTTCGTATTTCCCATGCCCGTAGTCGTGATCCTTGTCTTGAGGCTTGTCGCTCAGGTGTACGAAGAGCATTACCACAATGTCGGTCAGGAAATCCGTGAGCGAGTGGGTGGCATCGGCTATCATGGCGGCTGATGAGCCTAAAATGCCGGCCGTATATTTGAATACTACGAGCAGCGCATTTATCAAACTGCCTTGAATGGTTACTTTGTAGATGGCCTTTTCGCGTGTCGTTTCGTCCATTATGCGTGATTTTGTTCTTGTTAGGGTGCAAAGATAGGGAAAAATGTGTTTGGTATATGTTGCGTGCAGGTTTTTTGACGAGCCTGGTGAGCCAGTTGTTAGTGTAAAAAAACCTAACTTTGCACGCTGAATCAACGAAACAAAGTATAGATGAGAAAAACAACATCATTGTTCAGCGTGTTGCTTCTGTCATTGGTCTCTATCTGCTGTTATGCGGGAGGCCATCTGACGAATACGAACACAAGTATTGCTTTTAACAGGAATTTTGCCCGTAATGCCACATTGGAACTTGACGGAGCTTATTCCAATCCTGCCGGTCTTGCCTGGCTTGGCGACGGACTTCATTTGGCGTTCAATCTGCAAAGTGCCTATCAGAAGCGCAACATTGAGGCTGCTTTTGCTCCTTTCGGCATGAATGCCGACCACCCTGCCGGTGGCGACGGGAAGCGCAACTTCAGAGGTTCGGCCGCAGCTCCTGCCATTCCTTCGGTGCAGGCAGCCTGGCAGAAGGGTGATTGGACGGTTTCGGCCAACTTTGCCATTACGGGTGGTGGCGGCAAATGTTCGTTCAACGAGGGACTGCCATCGTTCGAGAGTCAGGTGGCCATGATTCCGGCCATGCTGACGCAAGCAGGGATGAGCTGCGATGCATATTCGCTTGATACATATATGTATGGACGACAATATGTATATGGCTTGCAGGCAGGGCTTACGTGGCGTGCCTTTGACAATTCAGACGGGCAGGGATTGGCCTTTCATGCCGGTGCGCGCATGAATTATGTGTCGAACAAGTATACAGGCTATTTGAAAAGAATCAGTGCACGCATTAACGGACAGATGACCGAATTGAATCCGTTTTTCGGTGCTGCAGCCGGTGAGGCTGCCGCTTTGGCCTCCCAATACGAGACGGCTGCCTTGCAGGCCAGGGCAGACAATAACGAAGCTTTGGCACAGCAGTACGAGGCGGCCTCGGCTGCTGCCCGTACCAAGGCCGGAACTTATGAAGCATATGCAGGTGCAACGGCCGACAAGGAGCTTGATTGCTCGCAGTCGGGATGGGGACTTACTCCGATTATAGGTGTCGACTATAAGTTGGGGCGGCTTAATTTGGCTGCTCGTTGCGAGTTGAATACGCATCTGAATATCGAGAATGATACCAGAATCAATACTACCGGCGTGAAGGCTTATGACAATGGTGTCAATACACCAAATGATTTGCCGGGCATGCTTTCGCTGGGCGCGCAATATGATTTTTGGTCGAAGTGCCGTGTCATGGCCGGTTACCACTATTATTTCGACAAGAATGCCGGCATGGCAGGCAATAAGCAGGACTATCTGAAGCACAATACCAACGAGTGGCTCATGGGCGTGGAAGTGCCTGTTACGAAACATCTGCTGTTGAGTTGTGGCGGGCAGCTGACCAATTATGGCTGTTCAGACGAGTATCAGAGCGACATGAGTTTCTCATGCGACAGCTATTCTATTGGCTTTGGTGCCCGTATCAGTGTTTCGCCCAAGGTGGACATTGATGTGGCTTATTTCTGGACTTCCTATAGTGACTATACAAAGGAGTCGGACAATTACAACGGCACGAGTTTTCGCGGAACCGACATCTATTCGCGCACCAATAAGGTGTTTGGTGCCGGTGTCACTTTCAAGCTGTAGCGCCATTTACTCGTTGACATAAAGAAGCCTCGCGACACTTAAAATCGCGAGGCTTTTTCTTTGAATGGCTGCAGCTGTGGTTGTCAGAGCAGTGCCTGCATCTTGGCTTCTACGTCGGCGGCGGGGATGGCTCCTACTGTTTTGTCGACCACTTCGCCGTTTTTGAAAAACAGGATGGTTGGAATGTTGCGTATGCCGAAGCGGGCCGAAAGTTCGGGGCTTTCGTCAACATCGACTTTTCCTACGATTATTTTACCATCGTATTTTTCGGCCAATGCTTCTACTATAGGTGCCATTCTCTTGCAAGGCCCGCACCATTCGGCCGAGAAGTCAATCGCCATAGGTTTGTCTAATGCTGCATATTCAGCAAAGTTCAGGTCTGTGATTTCGATTTCCATTGTTATTGATATTTTTATTGTTGCTTCCTGTGTTGTTTGTGGGTGCAAAGTAACAGCTTTTTCGGGATATTCACCCTATGAGGAGTGAAGAATCTTTTAAAAACGGCTGTGTCATTTCCTTGTCAATTGATTTTGTAGGTGAAGCCGTTCTGGCTATCCAGATAGTCCAGCATCTCTTTACAGACGTCGACTTTGCAGCCGGTTGCTTTTAAAAAGATGTGCGACTTGCTCTTGTTGTCATTCAGATTGAAGTAGACCGTGGTATTACCTTTGTTTCCAAGGCAGTATGAGATGAAGTCTTCGCAAAACGTTTCGTCGAGTCTGTCAATGCCGGTCGAGATGGTGATTTTCTCGATGGCGGTCTCTTTAATATCGGCAAGAAATTCTATTTTTTCAATCTTCAATTCGATTTGTGTGGGATCCCATCGTTTGGGTTGAGCCCGGCCTGTGATATAAAGTGCATTGCCCGGGATAAGATAGTTTCTGAATGTGCTCCAGTCGGTACCGAACAATGCTATTTCACCTTGCCCGCTATAGTCTTCCAGTTTGGTTATTCCATAGGCCGTGTTGCGTTTGGAGACGCCTTCGCGTACCAAGGTTACGATTCCGCCCAGTGTTACTTGCTGCCCGGCATACTTTTTCAGCTGGTCAAGGTCGTCCAGATGGAGGGTGCAGATGTTCTTGATGACAACTGCGTAGCTGTCGAGTGGGTGTGCCGATAGATAGATGCCTATCAGTTCGCGTTCCTTGTTGAGTTTTTCCAGCTGTGTCCATTGTGTTTGGAGTGCCGGAATTTCGGGCTTGCTTATCTCGAAGGCTTCCATGCCGCCGAAAAGGCTGTTGCTGTTGTTGGCCAGGTCGTTTTTGTAGGTTTGTCCGTAGCGTATGAGTTGTTCCAGGAATGTTTCGCCTTTGTTGTTGGCTTCAAAAAACTGTTCGCGTCTGATGTCTTTGAAGCAGTCGAGTGCTCCTGCTATGATCAGATTTTCCAATGTGCGGCGGTTACACGACGAAAGGTCGATGCGTTCTACAAAGTCATAGATGCTTTTGTAAAGGCCGTTTTGGTCGCGTTCTTTGACAATGTTTTCTATTGCCGCAGTGCTCACGCCCTTGATGGCCCCCATGCCGAAACGTATGTCATTGTGTTTGTTGACGCTGAATTTCAGACGGCTTTCGTTGATGTCAGGTCTCAGTGTCTGTATGCCGATGGATTTGCATTCGTCCATCAGCTTTGTGATGTCGTTGATGTTGGCAAGGCTTCGGCTCATGACGGCGGCCATGTATTGCGAGGGGAAGTTGGCCTTGAGGTAAGCTGTCTGATAGGCTATCCACGAATAACAGGTTGCATGGCTTTTGTTGAATGCATACGAGGCGAAGGCCCGCCAGTCGTTCCATATCTTTTCCAGTATTTTCGGGTCGTAGCCGTTTTTGGTGCCGCCTTCGATGAACTTGGGGTAGAGGTGGTTTAGTTTCTCTATCTGTTTCTTTCCCATTGCCTTGCGCAGTGTGTCGCTTTGGCCGCGTGTGAAGCCGGCTATCAGTCGTGACAGCAACATCACCTGCTCCTGATAGACGGTGATGCCATAGGTCTCTTTCAGATATTTCTCCATGCAGGGCAAGTCATAGACGATGGGTTCTTCGCCTTTCTTGCGTTTGATGAAGCTGGGTATGTATGACATGGGTCCCGGCCGGTAGAGGGCGTTCATGGCTATCAGGTCTTCAAAGACGGAAGGTTGCAGTTCGCGCAGGTATTTCTGCATGCCCGCCGACTCAAACTGGAAGGTGCCGATGGTTCTTCCTTCGCAGAACAGCTGATAGGTGGCGGGGTCGTTGATGTCGAGATGGTCTACATCGATTTCTATGCCCAGGCTGATTCGGATGTTTTCAACGGCTTCTTTCAGTATGGAAAGTGTTTTCAGGCCGAGAAAGTCCATCTTGATGAGTCCGGTTTCTTCAATGACCGAGCCTTCGTATTGTGTGCAGCGCAGTTTCTCGCCTGTCTCTTTGTCGTCGGCAGTGCTTACGGGAACCCAGTCGGATATGTCGTCGCGGCAGATAATGGTTCCGCAGGCATGCACACCGGTGTTCCTTACGTTGCCTTCCAGCATTTTGGCATAGCGTATGGTGTCGTGCAGCAACGGGTTCGGCGAATGTTCGGCTTCGGCGAGTTCGGGTATGGCTGCGATGGCATTGGTCAGGTTCATTTTGGGCACTTTGCCGTCGGGTCCTTCGGGCAGCTTGTCGGGAATCAGTTTGCAAAGCCGTTGGCTTTCCGAGAGAGGCAGTTTTTCCACGCGTGCCACATCCTTGATGGCCAGCTTGGTTGCCATGGTGCCGTAGGTGATGATGTGGGCAACTTTTTCTTTGCCATATTTCTTTGTGACCCAGTCTAACACGCGTCCGCGCCCGTCGTCATCGAAGTCTACATCGATATCTGGCAGGCTGATTCGGTCGGGGTTGAGGAATCTTTCAAACAGAAGGTCATATTTGATGGGGTCGATTTGTGTGATTCCCAGGCAATAGGCCACGGCAGAGCCTGCCGCTGAACCACGGCCCGGCCCTACGGATACGTTGAGTTCGTTTCTTGCTGCGCTGATATAGTCCTGCACGATAAGGAAATATCCGGGAAAGCCCATTGTCTTCATCACGTGTAACTCAAAGTTGATGCGGTCTTTGACATCTTTGCTCAGGGGGTCGCCATAGCGTTCCTTGGCTCCCTTGTAGGTGAGTTCGGCCAGATAGTCGGCTTCCAGTTTGATGCGATACAGCTTGTCGTAGCCTCCCAGTTTGTCTATTTTCTTTTGCCCTTCTGCTTCGTCGCAGACCACGCGGCCGTTTTCATCGCGTGTAAATTCATCGTACAGGTCTTTTTTCGAATACTTTTTGCGATATTCCTCTTCGGTGCCGAACTCCTCGGGAATGGCAAAGTTGGGCATGATGGGGGCGTGGTCGATGCTGTAGGTTTCTATGCTGTCGCAGATGTCGCAGGTGTTTTGCAGGGCTTCGGGCACGTCTTCGAAGACGGCGTTCATTTCTTCGCGGGTCTTAAACCATTCTTGTTTTGAATAGAGCATCCGGTGGGGATCGTTCAAGTCGCTGTTGGTCATGAGGCAGATAAGGCGGTCGTGGGCCTCTGCGTTTTCCTCATCTACGAAGTGGCAGTCGTTGGTGCAGATGAGCTTTACGTTGTATTTGTGTGCCAGTTCGATGAGTACGGCATTGACTTTCTGCTGTAGCGGAAATGTTTCTCTGTTGGCTCTTTGTTCGGGGTCTTTCACTTCGTGGCGTTGGAGCTCCAGATAGAAGTCGTTGCCGAAAGTGTCTTTGAACCATCTGACCGAGGCTTCTGCGGCTTCGATGTTGCCATTGAGGATGTGCTGGGGTATTTCACCGCCGAGGCAGGCCGAGCACACTATGAGTCCTTCTCTATACTTTACGAGTTCGTCGTGGTCGGTGCGCGGCTTTTGATAAAAGCCATCGGTCCATGCCCGCGATACCAGTTTGATAAGGTTGTGGTAGCCTTTTTCGTTCTTGGCCAATACGATAAGGTGCCATCCCGATTGGTCTTCCTTGCCGTTTCTGTCGGTCATCTTGTGGTGGGCCACATACATTTCGCAGCCCAGGATGGGCTTGAACGATATGACGAAGCGGGCGGATTCGATGTTTTTCCGGCACAGGGCCAGCAGCTCTTCTTTTGATTTGCCGATGTCGTCCTTCTGGTCTTTCCTGGCAGGGTCGGGTTGGTATTGTCCCGATTCTATCAGGGCCAGCTTGTCCTCCCATTTCTTCAGTTCATCCTTTGCACCGCTTTTCTTCTTCTTTACATAGTTATAGAACTCTTTGATGCCCATCATGTTGCCATGATCTGTCACTGCCATGCCCCTCATACCGTTTTTGATGGCCTTGTCGACCAGCCGGGGTATGCTGCTTTGTCCGTCGAGAACGGAATATTGGGTATGTACGTGTAGATGAACGAAATCCTGCATGTGTTTGTCTGGTTTTAGGAATAATGAACTACAAAGTTAATGCTTTTCTTTGTTTCGGTGCAGTCAAACGGCCATCAGGAACAAATAAAATGCATGCCCTGTCTGTATAATCTGTATTTTTTCCTTACATTTGCAATGCGTGAAGAATTGCAGGACTCTTCATTGCAGCCAAGAATAATAAAACCAGAATATTATACATGAAACTCGTTAATCTGGGAAGCAACAATACGCTTCTTAATCAGTTTGTGAGCGAAATCCGCGATGTGACAGTACAGAATGACCGGTTACGCTTTCGCAAGAACATAGAGAGAATAGGTGAAGTTATGGCTTACGAGATAAGCAAGGCTTTACCCTATGCAGAGAGGGATGTGACCACTCCGTTGGGCACGGCCCGCGTCAGTGTGCCGAATGCCCCTATTGTGCTGGGCACGATTTTGCGTGCCGGACTGCCGTTTCATCAGGGCTTTCTTAATTTTTTCGACCAGGCCGAGAATGCTTTTGTGTCGGCTTATCGTAAGGAACGCCATGATACTTTGAACTTTGTGATTGAGTATCTGGCTGCTCCTCCATTGAATGGCAAGACGCTGATACTGGTTGACCCGATGTTGGCAACGGGAGGCTCGATGGAGCTAAGCTATAAGGCTTTGCGTACACGTGGCGTGCCATCGACGCTGCATATGGCTGTGATTGTGGCCACACAACGCGCTGTTGACCTGATGGCGGGCCTGTTTCCCGACGACAATGTGACGCTCTGGTGTGCTGCCATCGACCCTGCGTTGAACGAGCGTCACTATATTGTGCCCGGACTGGGCGATGCCGGCGATTTGTGTTTCGGTGAGAAGGAGTAGGGGTTACCCAATATTCAAATAAAAAGGATGCGCAACCAAAAATTGTGCATCCTTTTTATTTGTATGCCCCTGGCTAATCTTTTTTGAACGTATAGTCTTTTCCGGGCAGTATGGCATTGAGCAGTATGCCCACGATGGCTGCCACTGCAAGTCCCGACAAGGAGGTAAAGCCTATGCTGATGGCGTCGTTGTTGCCATATTTGATGCCTATTGCGAGCACCAGTATGAGGGCTGCGATGATGACGTTGCGCGATTTCGTGAAGTCAACCTTGCTTTCTACGATGTTGCGAACTCCCACAGCTGCTATCATGCCATATAGAACTAGCGACACGCCCCCTATAGTGGCCGTAGGCATAGAGCTGACGAGTGCGGAGAACTTGGGACTGAAGGAGAAGAGTATGGCAAAGCAGGCTGCGATGCGTATTACCCGCGGATCGAAGACTCGGGTCAGGTTGAGTACACCTGTATTCTCGCCATATGTGGTGTTGGCGGGTGCACCGAACAGAGATGCCGCTATGGTGGCAAGGCCGTCTCCGATGAGTGTGCGGTGAAGTCCGGGCTTGCTGAGATAGTTGCGTCCTACCGTCGACGAGATGGCACAGATGTCGCCGATGTGTTCCAGCATGGTGGCAAGTGCAATGGGCATGACACAGATGATCGAGGAGATGAGCAGCGATGTGTCGGGGTTTTGCAATACGGGCAGTACGGTGTCTTCAGCCTTGAAGGGGAGCCCTATCCACGCGGCTTCGCTGACGCGGCTGAAGTCTACCTGATTGAAACAGGCGGCTACGGCATACGAACCTGCTACGCCTATTAGGATGGGTATGATTTTTATCATGCCGCGGCCATAGATGTTGCACACCACAACGAGGATGATGGCCAGTGCCGCTATGCCCCAGTTGGCGGTGCAGTTGGTGATGGCCGACCCCGAAAGGGTAAGACCTATGGCGATGATGATGGGGCCTGTGACCACCGGAGGAAAGAATTTCATCACCTTTTGCACGCCGTATGCCTTGATGCAGCCGGCAAGCACGAAGTAGAGCAGTCCGGCACAGGCCACTCCGACACAGGCGTAGGGCAATGACTCGGCCACGCTGAGACCGGCGGTCTTTCCCATTTCGGTCACTGCGGCATAGCCGCCGATGAAGGCAAACGACGAACCGAGAAAGGCCGGAACCTGCCATTTGCATATCCAGTGGAACAGCAGTGTGCCCAGTCCTGCAAACAATAGGGTGGCCGAAACCGACAGACCGGTAATGGCAGGTACGAGCACGGTGGCTCCGAACATGGCAAACATGTGTTGCAGACCGAGCACGGTCATCTTGGGAATACCCAGTGTGCGGGCATCCATTATGCCTTCATTGAAGGCCTTTTTATTATCCATATTGAGTGATATTGAAGTTTCCTATTGAGGAGAAATCTGTATGTACAGACCAAATTTGCACAAATTTAGCACTTTTGTCCCGATTGGCAAGCATCCGAGCCCATATTTTCTTCATTTGCTTCATCAATGACTGAAAATAATGCCCTTTGGGGCTTGAAAGTGCAGTCTGCGGCTTGGTGTGTTGCTATGTCTGGCGTTGCAACGTGTTTCCTGTACATATCACATGTTGTTTCCTGTACATGTCACAAGTTGTTTCCTGTACATGTCACAAGTTGTTTCCTGTACATGTCACAAGTTGTTTCCTGTACATATCACATGTTGTTTCCTGTACATGACACACGTTGTTTCCTGTACATGTCACACTTTGTTTCATGCGCATGAAACACGTTGTTTCCCTACAGGAAACATGCAGAGGTTTCCTATATGCCTTTTGCAGGGTCAGGGGAGCTGTGTTGGCAACTTCGGAGGCATAAAAAAAGGAAGTACCGGCAGGGGTACTTCCTTTTGAGTGTCTGTAACGACTGATGTTATTTACCGAAGAAACGCTTGTGAAGGCCTTTGAAGCCGCAGCAGTGACGGGCTTCGTCGCGTGCCATCTCGTGTACGCTGTCGTGAATGGCATCATAGTTCAGCTTCTTGGCAAGCAGGGCAATGCGGTTCTTGTCGGCGCAGGCTCCGGCCTCGGCAACGATGCGTGCTTCAAGGTTGGTTTTGGTGTCCCAAACTGTTTCACCTATCATTTCGATGAAGCGCGAAGCGTGTCCGGCTTCTTCATAGGCGTAGCGCTTGAATGCCTCGGCAATCTCGGGATATCCCTCGCGGTCGGCCTGACGTGCCATGGCCAGATACATTCCCACTTCGGCACATTCGCCTTGAGCATGTGCTTTCAGTCCTTCAAGTACTTCGGCATCAATGCCTTTTGCTATGCCTATTACATGCTCGGCAGCAAACTTCTGTTCGTCAGAATCCTCGTTGTATTCTACAAACTTGGAGGCCGGTGCACCGCAGAGGGGGCACTTCTCGGGGGCTGCATCGCCTTCGTGGATGTAGCCACATACTGTACAAATGAATTTCTTCTTCATGCTTTTGATTTTTAGATTAGTGTTGTTGTGGCCCTGCTGTGGGCCTTTGTCGACTGCAAATTTACAAAATGGAGGGCTATTTTAAGTATGAACGAATGTTATAATTGCCGTTTGTCGTATATAAAATAAATGTGCGCCGACTTTTGCCGACGCACATCTGTTGTGTTGTAAATCTTAAATAGCAACTATGCTGCCACTATTTGATTTGAATTTTCTTCTTGCCTACAATGTAGACTCCTTTCTTCAGATTCTTGGCTGCCTGGCTGCTCTTCACGTTTTTCTTGATGAGCTTGCCGTCGATGCCGTAGACGTTGACGGTGCCGTTGGCCAATTCGGTGTTGAGCTGTCTGATGCTGGTGATAGGAGCTGCGGCTTCGAGGGTCAGATCTGCCTGTCCGCCTGCATCGGCAATGAGCAATGGGTTGATATAACCCGTCATACCGTCGATGAAGGTGTCGTTGGTCGATGCCGTCAGCTTCACATCCTCAAACATTCCGTAACCGGCCTTGTGCAGAGAGTCACCATAGAGCACGCCTACGAGTCCGTTGGCTGTCTGGGCTGTTGTCGTAAATTCGTTGGGAGCTTCTACAATCAGTCTTACTTCATCTTCGCTTTCGGGATCGTATGCCTTGTAGTCACCGCTGATGGCGATAAACGGCTGTCCGGCTGCAATGGCCGTGCCTTCCTTGATTTCGCTCAGCTCAAGTGTGGTCTCGTTGGGCATGTTCTTGATGGTATAGAACTTGAAGCCGTCGTTGATCACATTCAGGTTGCTCTGGGCAAACGGAAGGGTTACGATGGAAATGTAGTTGTTTTCAAACGGATATTCAACCGTTCCTGTTTCTTCAACCTCCTTGAAGGTCCACGACGAAGCCGAGTTGTAGCCGCCTGCCCATACCTTCAGACGTCCTTCACCGCTTGCATGCAGCGGGAGCTTGTTGACGTTAAGGGTATCGGCACATATGATGTTGAACTCACCTACACCCGTAAACTCTAAATAATAAGGTACGGGTTTCTTGGAAAGACCACCGCCTACAGACTGTGAATAGAACTTGCCGAGGTAGGAACCTGTGGCACGGTTCTGGAAAGCATAAGCCGTATCGCCCAGAGCCACTGCACGCCACATTGTGGCCGGATTGGCAAGCTCGTCCTGTACATCCGTGTCGCGGTCGTAGAAGCCGTGCCAGATTTCATCCACTTCAGATTCGAGTTTCTCGTCTTCGGTGTTGGCAGTCTGAGAGTAGATCACATTGCCGAATACCTTGGTATCATAGATATTGTCTTCCTTGCCTGTGCGGGTCTGGTCGCAGTTGGCAATATAATACCACTGACCTGCCTTGATGGTCTTCTGCTGGCTCTTGAACTTGGCAAGTGCGGTATTGATGCTTTCGATGCGCTTGTCCAGGTCACTCTTCACGGGTTTCTTGCGGTCGTAATTGTTGGCTGCGGCAACTACTTGCTCGTATGCTGCCAGTTGCTCGTCTGTAACCTGACCGAAGTCTTCGCCTACTCCATAGGTTTCAACATATTTGTTGCTGTTCTGCACTACTCCGAAGATGGTGGCTGTGTCGGCAATCAAAGGCTTTACGGCTTCGATGGCAGCGTTGAGCTTGTCATAGTCTTCCTGGGTTGCATTGTTGTTGGCCACGGCTTCGCGGGCATGGTTCATCTGTGTGAGCAATGCATCGCAGGCATCTTTCAGGCCGGGAGCATAGGCATATTGTGAGTATTCCTCGTTAAGCACAGCCGGATACATCTGGAACTCGGAGATACTATAGTATATCTTGCCATAGTAAGGAGTGGGGTTGAAGGTGTCGTCAATGTCGAAACGCACATAACGATAGGCCTCTCCCATGTCGATACCCGTAGAGTAGGCATCGATGATATTGCTCTCGCCGGTCAGCTCTACCTTCTGTATCTTGGTCCATACTTCGGTATCGTTGTTGCGGGCATATACGGTCAGCTTGGTAGGACGTTCGTTCTGACCATAGTCACCCGAACGCTTTGACATCTTGAACACAAACTTCTGTACGGGCTTCTCGCCGAGGTCGGCATAGATGCAGAACGCACCGTCGATGATGGTGGCACCGGCTACGGTCGGATTGTAGCCGCCTGTGTGCAGGTAGGTGTCATAGTTGTTGTCGTTCAGATAGGCAATGCTGTTGTCTTCGTCCTCTTTGTTCTTCTTATAGTTGACGGTTACCTGGCTTTCGGCAGGGTCATCGGAGAATTGTGTCAGCAACGGGTTCTCCTTGTCGATGTCGTAGTTGAAGCAAGAACTGTAGGTGGTGATGGCAGGGTCGAGCAGGTTGTCGAGCTGCTGTGTAAGGGCAAGCTGCTTGACTTCGGCCTGAAGTTTGTCGATGATTTCCTGCGGCACTTTCTCGAAGTTCCACCCACACCATGTCTCGCTTGAAGAGTTTTGGCCGAGGTGTCCGTTAAGGCTCTTGCCGTAACCATTGGCATCGGGATAGTAGGGACGTTTGTTCATCTCGGTGTTTCCCATGCGGAAAGAACCGTCACCGCGCGAAGCAATGATCTGCTCCACAGAAGGCTCGTCTCTCAACTCTACATACTGAGCCTTTGCATAAGTCTTGTCGATATATTTGCCAAGGCCGAAGTTCTTGACGTTGTAGTTGCCGCTTTCGAGCTTTTCAACGTAGAAGATGTAGTTGGGGTCATCCAGTTGTGGGTCGTTCCAGTAAACATAACCGTCTTTGCTTCCCATCAGCATCGGGGAAACGCCGCGTTCTTCCTGGAACTTCTCATAAGAGCTGGTGATGTAGTAATAGCCGTCTGTGATAGGATTCATGGAAGCCAGCAAGTCCTCGTAAAGGGGTTTCAGCTCCTTGAAGCAAGCCAGATAGGCCTCTTCGCCGTCAACCATGTCGATGGCATCCTGGGCCTTAAGCAATGCTGTTTCATAGGTATTGACTTTCTCTTGCGGGTAGTAGCCCGGTTTGTCACCGATGGGGAACGTAGAAGTGTTTTTGCTGATTTCGGCAAGCAACTTCTTCAGGTTGATGAGTGCGCTGTTGTCGGTGTGTATGGTGCCTTCGTAGGCATTCCATACCACGATGTCCTTGGCTGTTCCGTAGTAGGAGTAGCCATAGTTCCAGAAAGGACCGAAGTGGTTTCTCGTTTCTGTTTTTTCGCCTGTATCGGCATCCTCTTTAACGTCGAAGTGAACAAAGACAACTGAAGCATCGTCTACAAGACCTGTACTGGTCCACTGAGTGTGTACGGATACGTTGACGTTGTTCATTGCGCTTTCAATTTCAAAGCTCGTGGCATCGTCAATGTTGTCGGTCAAAGCCGTCGACATCGGGTTGGCGCAGCAGGTCACGTACTTCTTCGTATCCACGTGCTGCAGATAGTAGGAGTTGACACCGTCGTGCTGGGCCGGTGCTTCCACAAGCTCATAGATGTTGTCCGACGACAACGGAGTGTCGGTTACGTCCAATTGACCGTCGCTGGTGCGATTGTACTTGTCCTGGACACCGTTGAGGAAAACTCCCTCAAGGTCGCTGTACAGGCAAGTTGAATACTTGAAGGTACCGGTGGTTTTGTCGTACCATGTACCGACTGCGTTTTGCAGAACGATTTTGTCGCCGGCTTTCAATGCGTCCCATGAAATCCTTTCACCTGGGACGATGTAGTCCTTCAGCTCAACATCGTCTGCTGCTTTTGTCAGACCTGTGCATACTGCAAGCAGTAGCAAGACTAACGGTAAAACTTTTCTCATACTCTTTATGTTTAAAATTAAATAGCTCTCTTTACGTAAAAGCAAGCTCCAAGGTTATTTCCCCTAACCCATGGTTTATCCATAGCAAAGTTAGGATTTAGTTGGCTAAACAACAGTATTATTGGCAAGTTTTTTATGATGCAGGGATGTTTATTCATGAGATTTGCTTTCTGTTGCTTGCGGAAATGGGTAAAAAGTAATCTGTATTCATCAAAACGGATGAAAATTCATCATGTAATGTGATGGCGTAAAGCGCAATTGTCCTGCCAAGCTTTTGTAACTTTGCAGCTTCAACAACAATACGGCTACAGTATGGAAAAGGTTTTGGTGCGCGCCCAATTGTCGCGTCACGATTTGAAAGAATTGTTGCAACGTGAAGACATGTTGTTTGTCATAGCTTCGAAAATCGATTTGAAGCAAGCTGTTGTCGAGGCGGCGCAAAGCAGCATCTTCCTGTTTCAGGGAGGCAGTCTGCATAACGGGCAAATCAAAGGCTTCTTTAATTTCAAGGCAGACAATGATGCCGTCTTCGGAGAGGGCCTGGACATTGCAGAAGGAACCTTGATGAACGTAAAGGCTTTGCGCCCGGAGTGGTTTGGTGCCATCGGCAACTATAATATCCTTACCCATGAGGGACACGATGACACACCGGCCATCAACCGCACTATAGCTGTGGCAGAACGGCTTTCCATCAAGAAGATTGAGTTTTCGGCAGTCAATTACTTTTCGACGGGAATAAGGATAAACCGTGGCAATATATGGCTGCAAGGCAGTGGGGCGCAGTTGCGCGAAGACCAATGGAAACGCGGCAAGACAGATTCGGACATTGCCGGTGTGGACAATAATCGTGCGGGAATCATCTATTGCAGGCGCGGGAGTAGCTGCATCATATGTGGTGAAGACATGGCCGACCCCTTTTATATGTATGATTTGCAACTGGTATGCGACAGGCAAGCCTCGTCAGACGGAGAAGCAATAGGGGTGGATTTCAAGTCATCCGTAAATGCTCCTGCATGGCCGGTTACGTTTGAACGCTGCTATTTCCGTGGTTTCGAAAAAGCCTTTTTCATGAACAGCACGTTGGCTTATCCTGTAGATTACCTGAAATTCTCCGAGTGTGCTTTTCTTGCCAATGACTATTGTCTTTATGCCGGAGCTACATCGGAAGATTATCAAAAGCAGTATGCCATGCCCCGCCAGTGCACTTGGGCATTGGAGTTTGTGAACAACCGCTGCCATCATAACGGAATCATTGTTTATGCCTGCGTGCAGAAAGGAATGTGTAAGATTGAAAACAACAATTGCGAAGGGACATCCGGAGTGTCGGGCAACGGCATCGGGCAGTATGCGATAGATTTGCTGGTAGGCCAACGGGCGAATGCCGTTGTCTGTCATAATCACTTTGAGCAGAACCGTACGCAACTTGTCAGTGTGGCAAGCACCGATGGCGTTGACAGCAGTGTTGAAGTGACTCACAACAATATCGATGGCACGATAAAAGGTTTCGGCTCCTGCCGTTATGAGAAAGTTATCCTTTCGACAGATATCAATGCGGAAATAAAGGACTGTTTGGTGGAAAGCGACTTCCTGACAACACGGCACTATCTTCTTGCCGGCAATGCTTCGGCTTTTCTTGCTCATGAAGGCAAGCGTCCGTTGCCTGAGGGCAATGACCGCGTTGTGGAATGTACAAGAGTTGACGGTTGCCCGGAAGTCTTTGTCGATACGCCTTCCGGACGCAAGTGCATGAGTCTGTATTACGCTCGCTCTTTTGCAACTTCTACTGTTATGGCGCAGACTGTGAAGTATGATTCCGACCATTTGTTCCTGAATATCGAGATTCCTTATTACAGGAAGTCTTCCAATGTGTTGTTCAGCCACATATATTTGCGGGTAAGTTACATGGAAGGTGACAAGGTATTGTCGTCATCCGATTTGAATCCCCGGTATATGTATTCACATCGCAATGGCTTCTACCGGCTCCGTTTACAGGCTTGTCTGGACAAGGTTGACCGATGTACTGCTGTCTATGTGCATTTGGCAGTCTATGCCGATGCCGATAATTTAGGTATCGACGGCGTGCTTTATCTCGGGCGGCGTGGTTTGTTGCTGACGGCGGAACGGCTGGATTTGAATTGCAATATACTGAAGATCTGCGATACGGTTATCACAGGCTCTGTGAACGATATGTTTATCCTTTCGGCCGGTGACCGTTTTGTTTCAGGCCGATTTGACATTACATGTATTGAAGGCGGTTGCTGCCTGCCTGCGTCGGTCTTTTATCTTGATGAAAAAGACAACTGTGTGGTGACTGAAGCCAGGCCTGTCGGCTCTGTGTGGACTGACGGCAAGGTGACATTTGAGCTTCTTGATATCGTCAAGACCGGAAGACCGGACTATAAGAAGATGAAATATCGTATTGATGTTCCACTGTCAAAGGTTCATGGCGGAAGCCGCTTTGAGAGCAAGGCTCCGGTGCTGCTGGGAAGGGGAAGCGGGCCGGAAGAAGATATGGCATCGGACATAGTAAGACACCTTTGTCCGGGTTCAATGTTTTTTGACACCGGCAAAGATACTTCTTATGTACTGGATAAAAACGGGAAGTGGAAAAAGACTTCCCACAAATAATCGTTAGTCTATATTGATTTTAGAGCTTTTGCGGCAATGCGTGCAACGAGGATTGAATGCCACAGAAAATGGTTCATCTGCCGATAATCCTTGTTGCGGTAAATCTGCTCAAAAGCACGGAACTCGTCAACCATCCTATGATTGGCAGGTGAAATGCTCACTACTTGTGACTGGCCCTCGACATTTATTTCCATTTTCTCAAGGTTGTCGGGCGAGCCGTCAATGCGCAACCAGCCTTTTTCACCTTGTATAATGTCGAAGCACGGGCTGTATGAATCCTTTGCGGCATTGCATGTGGCAATAAAATCCGGATATTGCAATATGGCCGCTCCCGACAGATCTATGCCGTTGTAGCCTTTGTTGGCAAAATACCTGACTTTCGTTGGCTTTCCAAATAAGCCTATAACAAAATTCAGATTGTAGATGTTCAGGTCCAGAAGTGTACCTCCTGCGCATTCCGGACTGAATACGGGGGCAATGTCATGTTTCAGGTAACGGTCGTAGCGCGAAGAATATTTGGAATAATTGCATTGGATGAGACGTATCCGTCCGAGCTGCGGAAGCAGTTCCCGTTTTAGTTGCATGAAGAAGGGAGCGTGTAGAAACGTCAAGGCTTCAAATACGTAGAGGCGGCTTTTATGTGCCAGTGCTGCCAGGCTTTTTGCTTCGGCCTCGGTTGTGCACATCGGTTTTTCAACAATCAGGTGCTTTCCTGCCAGCAGAGCCTTGCGTCCATACTCATAATGGACGCTGTTGATATTGGCAATATAGACAAAGTCGGCTTCGCTATGTTTCAGCATTTCGTCATAGTCGGTATAGATACTTCCGATATGGTATTGTGCTGCCAGTTGTCTGGCTTTTCCAATGCTTTGAGGCCTGGAGAAGATGGCTGTTACTTCAATTTCAGGCACGTATTGCAAGGCTTGGAGAGCCTCGCCCACAATCATGCCTGTACCTGCGATGGCTAATTTCATGGCTGAGGTTTCGATGTTATTGAACCAAAACTTTTTTTCTGGCATCCTTGCCGTCGGGCTCTGTCACTTTCACGATATAGAAACCTGCCGGAATCTGAACGTCTTCGTTGGCTTGTGCTGTCTTGCGGCTGACGATGCAGGTGCCATCGGGCTTATATACCTGCAACAGGCTTCCTGCCTTAAAATTGCGTATCATGATGCAGTGTTCACTGCCGTTGATGTTTCCGATTGTTGCATCGGCCAAGTCGGTGACGGCTGTCGGTATCAATCCTATCTTGTTGTCCATCCATGCAATGCGCTTGCCAATCCAATCTTTTACAAAGTCAACTTCTGCCTTGTATGACCCGCGTGCGGCTACTGTCAGTGTAACAATTGTGTTCAGTGTTTTCCAACGCGTATAATGAAGCTTTTGCGAGGCATCGACGGCCTTTGCTATGCTGTCGATATAGGCGGTAAAATGTTCTGCGGTGAAGTCGTTGTTGTTTCGGGCTTCACTCCAGTATGCAGACATCTCCTTCTTTGTTACGCCGAGAATGCGGTTAAGCATCTGTTTCATGCCTGCAACGGTCGAGCACTTATCGCTCAAACTAACAAACGTTGTCATTGAATTGATGGGGTAGGTGCGGCTGTCATTGTCGAAAGCCAAATCGCAATCCCATAACGGCGAAGTATAAAATTTGGGGTCGTTGCGCTTTTTGTACATGTGTACGCTGAAATAAGCATCAGTATTACCGGTAAATTCCATGCCGATGAAGCGTTTCAGGTAGGACTCTACATCCAGCAGACTTGCGAAACCGACATTGGGATCTGTATATGAATTTAAAAAAGTGCGGCTTTCAAACCGGTCGTATGCATTTTTGATGTATTGGGCCTGCGCAGGAGTAATCTCATCATCTTTGGGGTATTTGATGGTGACAGGCGTTCCGAAGCGAGCCGAATAGAATTTGGATTTTTCCTGGTTCGCATAATTATCCACTTCAATGAAATAACCGCCTCCCAGATTGGGCAAACTATTGTCTTCGGGGGTCATTTCTTCCACATCGATACGGTTTTTCCTCACTTCAAGCTGGTCGGTCAGTTGATAGATGCCCTTGTATTCACCGTTCAGGAAGACATCTACCAAAGTACATGCAGGTGTGTAGGGCAATTTCAGCAGCCTGCTGGCCTCGAAAGCAATCAGATTGCGCATTAAGGTCTTGTCGCGATAGGTGTTGATAAGCGTCCATTGCTTGGCTTTGGCCGGAAAACCGAGGACACGTTTCTTATGAAACAGCTTCAACTTGTATGGTTTTTGAGGGAAAGTCCAGCTGCCGTTGCCCCGGCCGCGAATGTTCAAGCTGTCAGAATAGATGCTTTTTCCACCATCTGAGATGATGGATACAACGCCTTGCTGATAGATTTCCTTGGAAGTGATGTCTCCACCTTTCTCTGTATGAATGGTTACAACTGGCAGGCTTCCGGGAATATACAGTTGGCTGTCGTCACCCTCGGCTTTTGTTCCGTAGAACTTGATTTCGGAAATATTGCAACGCGAATCGTTGGGGCCTACATAGCGCACATAGCGGAATGCGCGGCTGCAATAAACATTGCAAAAGCTGAGACGGCTGTCGGGTACTTCCTTAGGAATCACAAACAAAGGAACGGCATCGCTGAAGTCCGGCTTGTTGGCTCCTTCGAAGACACCGAGCTCCAGACGTGAGCCCCAATTCTGGCGAGGGCGATAATAGATTCTCGTTATGACGTGCTTTTCTTCCAAATCCATACCGACCCATCCGTAGCTGCGTTGGTAAGAAGCATAGAATGTGTTGGGGTCATTGTCAAAAGCATTAGCAGGCGTATTGACAGTTGTCGAAGCTTTCCCCGTTGAATAATCAACAGATGTAGTTCCAATAGGCTTTCCTGTAAGTTGAGTCGTTTGTGCTGTCAAAAGTAGCGGCATCATTGCGAGGAAAGCAACTATAAAAGTAATACGGTTCATAGGAGTACTATATGATTTGTTATTTCCTGCCGTAAAGATAGCTGTTTTTCTGCGTTACATGTGCTTAACAGCGCGTTGTAAGACAGAAAAAGAAGGAAAAAGAAAGCTTTTGTGCCTGTTTTGCAATGAGTGCTCTGCAAATTGCTTACTTAACGAATTTGTAGAGCCGTTTTGCTTCGGCACGATAGATAAGGTTGAAATGCCACCATTCGGTTCGCAATGGCTTGAAGCCGGCTTCGCGCATCACTTTGCGCAATAATCTTCTGTTTTGCAGGGCGGTTTTGCTGATCTGATGTTTCCGGATCAGTTCATCTTCTCTGTCAATATGCGAAACCGGGCTCATGCAATCAACTTTTGTCCCCATGTCGAGAGTATCTCCTTTGGCATTACAAATGGAAATGTCTACAGCCATTCCGTAATTATGCAGTCCTCCACCTCGGGCGGGATTGCTCACGTAGTTTTGGACAGCTGTACCTTTTACCTTGTTCCACATCTTTTGCTGTATACGCATGGGGCGGCAGGCATCGAATACAATGAGACTGAGGTCGGGACGTTCTCTTTTCAGCTTTTTTTGTGCAGTTGCAAGGGCTTTTGCAGCTTTGGGATGAAGGTAAGCATGATGCAGGTCAGTGTATAGAATCTGTCCGGTAAAGTTGTCCGGGCGGCTGTACATCAGACTAATTCGTATAGTGGAATCGATGGTGTGTATGTCTACCATGCCCTGTTTCAGCATGGATTGTTCTGTGGGCGATAATCTTGTATGTTGATTGCCGTTGTCCGGTTCCCCACATAGAAGACATAGGGCAAGGAAGATGTTCGGTATGATCATGGTCTTGAGCGCACCGCACCCAAGTAAATCAAGCCTTGTGCGGAATAGTAAGAAATCATTATCAAAAAGCCTGGTAGAGGAAGTGTGAATTTATTGACACCAAGAATGAAGTCGGAAATTACAAACAAGGCAGCGCCGTAGAGAAAAAACTTGTTCTGCTGTTGTGCTGCAAGAAAAAACATGGCAAGTATTAACAACATATACATGCATGTGGCATAAAGCAGGAATCCATTGGGCACATGAATCAGAATGCACAAGACCGATGCAAGCGACAAAAGGGCTGTTATTACCAACGTTCGAAGCAGCTCAGACTTTTCAATGTGCAATTTCTTGCGGATTCGTTTGGCGAAAAATATAATAAAGCAGATGTGTGCCAGGGCAAACATGCCCATTTGACATAGGAAGCTCCTCTCGACACCGGCAATATCGCCAAAAGCTGAGAATAAGAAAGCAAAGGCTATCGTCTTGTTGCAAAAGAAAAAGGCTGCTATGGAAAGAAACGTAACGGGAAATGCTAACTTAAAAGGTATGGCAGCCGGAATAAAATACAATATGACAAGGCATAAATAAAGAAAAAGAAGACACGCAGATATTGGTCTGAATGAATAAAATAAGAGTGATTTTTTGCTATGAAACTTCATGCTCTTCCATTGATTTGCGAAGTTGTTTGCTGAAATCTGAGGCAAAGATGAAATCGTTCAGCCGCTCGTTGTCCGACGTCAGAATGTCATTGCTGTTTCCTTGCCATTCTTTATGTCCCTGGTAGATGTACAGAATGTTTTCACCTATACCCATTACCGAATTCATATCGTGTGTATTGATAATTGTTGTCATGTCGTTTTCTATAGTGATCTCATGAATCAGCTTGTCTATGACTAAGGAGGTCTTTGGGTCTAACCCTGAATTTGGCTCATCGCAAAATAGATATTTCGGCTGCATAGAAATGGCACGCGCGATGGCAGCACGTTTTTGCATGCCACCACTTAGTTCTGCTGGAAATTTTTGTTGTGCGTCAATAAGATTGACGCGTTCCAAGCATTCCTGTGCCCGCTTTTTGCGATCTTTGTATGAGAGAGGCGAGAACATGTCTAATGGGAACATTACATTTTCCAGCACCGTTAATGAATCGAATAATGCCGAACCTTGAAATAGCATACCCATTTCGCGGCGGAGCAGAGTGCGCTCCCTCTTGTTCATTTGGACCAAATCGCGGCCGTCATATAAAATTTGGCCGGATGTCGGTGGAATGAGGCCAACCAAACAATTCATCAAGACTGTTTTACCGGAACCGCTTTGGCCTATAATCAGATTGGTTTTTCCATCATAGAAGACACAGTCAATTCCATGAAGAACTTTCTTGTCGGGAAATTCCTTGCTTAGGCCTTTTATTTCAATCATGGTTTTATGAGAGTATTTTTGTTAGGAAAATATCAGAAAAAAGTATCAGGACACTGCTTGAAACGACAGCATTGGTGCTGGCTTTCCCTACCTCGATGGAACCTCCTTTTACAAAATAGCCATAGTAGGATGAGACACTGGCAATGATAAAAGCGAAGAACAAAGATTTGATTACTCCCATCCAAAAAAACCATTGCGTGAAATCGTGCTGCATGCCGGCTGTCAAATCTGCAGGAGTGATTATCTGCCCTATGTAAGCTGTAGCGTAAGCTCCTACAATTCCCGATGAAACACTGAAAATGACCAAAATCGGAATCATTGTGATGATTGCAGCAATTTTGGGCAGAATCAGGTAGCATGCCGAGTTGACTCCCATTATTTCCAATGCATCTATCTGCTGGGTTACACGCATTGAGCCTAATTCGGATGCAATGTTTGAGCCTATTTTGCCGGCAAGGATTAAGCACATGATGGATGACGAAAACTCTAAAAGCAGTATTTCACGCGTTGTGTAGCCTGACACCCACAATGGCATCCAGGCACTTTGCACGTTAACCTTAATCTGAATGCAAATGACGGCTCCTATGAAGAATGAAATCAGAAGAACTATGCCAATAGAATTTATACCTAATTGGTAAATCTCAGTATAATACTTTTTGAAAAACATGCGCATGCGCTCGGGGCGTTGGAATGTGCGCCCCATCAATAACAGGTATCTGCCTAAAGAATACAATAATGAATGAACTAGCATTTCATTTTTTTGCAAAGGTAATGAAAACTCATGATTACTCTTGCAAACGTAAAAAACTTTTCGCCATGTGCCAAGTATTAAAGACAAAATCACTATTTTTGCGCCGATAACAAAAGGGAACGGTAAAACTGAGATAACGAAAATGCAAGACATGAAAGAATCCGGTCAGATGGTGCTTCGCACAGAGAATCTTGTGAAGAAGTATGGTAAGCGCACGGTTGTAAACAATGTGAGTTTTGATGTCAAGCAAGGCGAAATTGTAGGACTTTTAGGACCTAACGGAGCTGGAAAGACTACTTCTTTTTATATGACAACCGGCTTGATTGTTCCCAATGGCGGAAAAATCTTTTTAGACGATAAGGACATTACTAATTTTCCTGTTTACAAACGTGCACGCAACGGAATCGCATATCTTGCTCAAGAGGCTTCAGTGTTTCGCAAGATGACTGTTGAGGATAATATTGCAAGTATTCTTGAGATGACAGGAAAGCCCAAAAGTTATCAACGAGAAAAGTTAGAAAGCCTCATTTCTGAATTTCGTCTTCAAAAAGTTCGCAAAAATTTAGGCGACAGGCTTTCGGGTGGTGAGCGAAGAAGGACGGAAATTGCCCGATGTTTGGCTATCGACCCCAAATTTATCATGCTTGACGAACCATTTGCCGGTGTCGACCCTATTGCAGTCGAAGATATTCAGCGTATTGTTTGGAAACTGAAATACCGTAATATCGGAATCCTTATTACGGATCACAATGTTGAGGAAACGCTTTGTATTACAGACCGCGCTTATCTGTTGTTCGAAGGAAAAATCTTGTTTGAAGGAACGCCGGAACAATTGGCGGCCAATCAAATTGTACGTGAAAAGTATTTGACAACAAGCTTTGTGCTTCGCAAAAAAGATTTTTCATCGTTTGCCTCTGATGAGTTATTTTAAAATAGCACTTTCACTGTTCTTATGTTCATAACAGGGTGCTTTGGATGTCTTCTTGCCATAGTCTAAGCTATAAACGATTTTCAAGGTTGCATATTGGTTGAAGTTGCTATTTCGCTCTGTTTGCTTGAAGGAATAATAAGGCACAGACAACTTGTCCATAATATGGTTCTTTGTCATGAATAAATTGTTCGCCTTGGCCTCGACAGCCCAATTTCCACGATTCCACATTGCAGACAGTTGGTATTGCCAAAATTTCTTTCTATGAATTTGACTGTCTATCAAATCCCGAGACGGTGTCGTCAAAGATGTACTGAAAGAAAAATTCCCGACATAATAATTGATTATTGCTGTTCCAAAGATTGATGACAGGTGATGATGTTCAACTCCTCCTCGTATCAAATGCTCATTCCATAGACCAGACAATTTCATATTGAGCGAGTTGGTGGGTTTATAAGTAATGGATAGATCAGTACTCGGACAATGGTAGATGCAGTCATCTCTAAAGGCGTTGATAAGATGCTTATCACGAATATAATAATCGGAAACGATAGAATGATTTTGATAGAAATATGATGTCCCTATTTGCAGGGCGAGCTTATAAAGATGTAATGTATAATTTAAGCGTGGATTCAGAAGAATAGAGTTGTCCATCTTCGGATTGCCTTTGAGGACAATGACAGGGTCTATTTGTTGTTCGACATTGTTGATGGTATTTATCTTTGGAAATGTATTTCCTAAAGCGAATGTAATTTGAAGTTGTTGTGCCTTGTCAATCATGAATGAGATTCTAGATTGGAACCGTGGTGTCAGATGATTGATAGCTTTCATACCTATCAAACGATATGTCAGAAATGACAGTCCGGGGCAGATGCCAAAGAAAAATCTCCCTGAATGCAGTGAATAGTCCGTAAAAAGGATTGTTTCTGATGAATGCAAGTTCTGATGGAATGCCGAAGTTCCAGCATATTTCGATGCACTCACCCTTAAAAACTCGAACAGATTGAAAGACAATCTGCTTTTGTTTTTGAAAGATATTGAATAGTTGGCGTTTGCCTGGGTGTAATAGTAATTCTCTTTGACCTTTGATTGGAATGATGCGTCATCCTCGTTATATAGACGATTATGGTCATTTCGGGAATAATAGCTGTCAATGAAATAGCCAAAGGATTTTGTATTGGAAAAATTGTGTAGTCCGTAGTAATATATACTTGGACGGAAATAGTTGTTTCGGTTGTTTATGCTCAATAGATTGTCGTTACAGGTTGATGCTTCCGTTTGCCAATAACTTGTTATTCCATTGGTGATGCGGTTTCTTCTTTCATTCCATGCTACACCGCCTCGAAGCATCCAAATGTGTTTTTTCCCTCGGTTGCTTATTGATGCCTGCACGTATTCTTCCGACTTCCTGTTGTCAGCATTATTGTATGATTGTTCCCTATTTAGTCAAGCCTGCCAAACCCCT
>DJPH01000015.1 GCA_002439755.1 Prevotellaceae bacterium UBA6417
CTACGCATTTATCGGATGAACCAGTTTTTTGTCCCTCGCATCCCTTTCGGGGGACAATCTGGGGACAAAATTACGAAAATAATATTAGAACAGGCATAAATTATGGAGAAAAAGAGAAAACACAACTTTCTTATAAAATCACTGATATTATGCGATTTACAGACTTATGTTTTCTCTTTTTATGCTTTTCTATTCTTTAGGTCACTTGCCGACGCAGAATATTTATTTGCCCACGCAGAACCTGTCAAAGATGTTGTGGAGGATGGTTGTTGAGGTCACTTCTCCGATGATGTCGCTCAGCTGGTAGATGCAGTCGCGCATGTCTTGTGCAATGAAGTCTGTGGGGAGCGATGTTTGGAGGCCGGCTTTGATGCGTCGAATGTCTTCGAGGGCGAGTGTGAGGGCTTCGTAGTGGCGCATGTTGCTGACGATGATGTCGTTTTCCATATCTTTGGGTATTTGGGCCATTGTTGTCAGCATGTTTTCGAGTTCTTCCAGATTTGTTTTGTTTTTGGCCGAGATGAAGATGGTTGGAAATGGTATTGCCGCGTGCAGTTTTTCGCTGAGGAGCTTCAGGCTGTCGGGTGTCATCTCTTCCGTTTTGTTGACCACCATCAGTGTTTGTTTGTTTTTGACGGCTGTCAGGATTTGCTGGTTGATATTCTGTGTATGGCTGTCGGTGGCGTCGATGAGCCACAGGATGATGTTGGCCTGTTCTATTTTGCTGAATGTTTTTTCGATGCCGAGCTGTTCTATTTCGTCGTCGGTTTTGCGGATGCCTGCCGTGTCGATAAATCGGAATAGCATTCCGTTGATGGTCATGGTGTCTTCTATGGCGTCGCGTGTTGTGCCGTTGATTTGGCTCACGATGGCTTTGTCTTCGCCCAGGAGTGCGTTGAGCAGGGTTGATTTTCCCACGTTGGTTTCGCCTATGATGGCTACGGGGATGCCTTCTTTGATGGCGTTGCCGGCTTGGAACGAGTGTGCCAGTCGGCTGATTTTCTGTTCGATGGTGTCGGCCAGGCTTTTCAGTTGTCCGCGGTCGGCAAATTCGAGTTCTTCGTGGTCGCTGAAGTCGAGTTCGAGTTCCATGAGCGACTGTAGTTCTATGAGTTTGTCGCGCAGTTTTTTCAGTTCTGCGCTATAGGTGCCGCGCATTTGGTTGACGGCCAGCCGGTGTGCGGCTGCTGTTTTTGCTGCTATTAGGTCGGCTATGCTTTCGGCCTGGCTCAGGTCCATTTTGCCGTTCATGAATGCGCGTTGTGTGTATTCGCCCGGCTGGGCAAGGCGGCAGCCATTGTCGAGCAGCAGTTGCATGACTTTTTGCATGACATAGGGTGAGTTGTGGCACGATATTTCCGTGCTGTTTTCGCCTGTGTATGAGTGTGGGCTGCGGAATACGCTTACGAGTACTTCGTCTACGGGTTTTTCTTCTGCGTCAACTATCCAGCCGTAACTGAGTGTCGAGCTTTTTGCCTCGTCCAGTTTTTTACCTTTGTGTGCGCGGAATATCTTTTCGGTCAGGCGGATGGCTTCTGGTCCTGAAACGCGCACGATTCCTATTGCGCCCCCCTGCCCTGTGGCAATGGCGCATATTGTGTCGGGCTCTGTCATTGATGATGGGTTATATTCTTTCAAGGACGGTCTCTATCAGATTGTCCATTGAGTTTTTATAGGCGGCGTCGGCTTCCTGTTTGCGTCGGTTGGCTATTACCATGCAGCATGTCATGGCTTTGTGTCCCAGCAGTTTTGACAGGCCGGCTACTGCGCTGCTTTCCATTTCATAGTTGGTGATGCGCAGTCCGCGGTATTCATAGTTCTCCACTTTTTTGTTTTGGTTGGGATCGGCCAGCGGCAGACGCAGCTGTCTGCCTTGGGGGCCGAAGAATCCTCCGCATGCGATGGTTACGCCTCTCACCATGTCGTTTCGGGCTATGCGGTTGAGCAGTGTGGTGTCGGCATCGATCACGTAGGGTGCGCACAGCAGGGGATTCCAGTCCATGTAGCGTGTAAAGTGTTCTTCCATTTCGATGTCGCACACTTGGTTGCGGCCGGCATAGAAGTTGAGCAGGCCGTCAAATCCGATGCTTTTGCAGCTGGCTATGAAGGTGCCAACGGGGGTGTTTTCCTGAAGTCCGCCGCATGTACCCACGCGTACTATGTCGAGCGATGTGAGTGTGTCTTTGACGGTGCGCGATGCCAGATCGATGTTGACCAGTGCGTCGAGTTCGTTGAGCACTATGTCGATGTTGTCGCAACCGATGCCTGTCGACATGGCTGTGATGCGTTTGCCTTTATAGCTGCCTGTGATGGTATGGAATTCGCGGCTGGTCACGTTGCATTCGCATTTGTCGAAGTGCCGTGCAAACTGGTCTACGCGGGCCGGGTCGCCCATCAGAATCACTTTGTCTGCCACCTGTTCGGGGTACAGGTGCAGGTGAAACACTGAGCCGTCTTCGTTGATTATCAGTTCCGAGGGTGCAAAATATTGTTTTTCCATCTGTTTCACTTCTTGCCGAGCGCGGCCTGTTCTTCTTTGCGCACATCGTTTTCGAGTTTGCTTATGGCCGTGTCCATTTGTTCAACGTTCTGTTCTTGTTTCAGGATGGTTGCTTTCAGTTCTTTTTGGCCTTTGGCATATTGGCAGCGGTTGTTTTCGAGGTTTGTCATCAGTTCGCTGCGTTGCGACTCCAGTTTTGTCAAGTTGCCGGCCAGTTGTCGGGCTTTTGCGCTCTTAAACTGGCTCATGTCGTGATATACGGTGCCCGAGGCCACTATGAAGGTGTAGTTTTCGTGGTTTTGTTGGGTGCTTTTGGCTGTCAGCAGGCTTTCTTTCAGTCTTTTCGTTGCTTCGGCCACGGCATTCTTGTTGGTTTGGGTGGCTTTGATACTACTGAGGCGTGCCAGGTTGCGCACTTTCTCTTCGTTGCCTTCGTCGATGGTATAGACTTCGCGGCTTTCGGTGGGTATGAATATGTAGACGCATACTTTGCCTTCGGGCTGGTAGCGGTCGGTGACAAACCATCCCAGCCTGTTCACTTCGTCGATGGCATAGAGGTAGTCGTTGGCGGGTGAGTTAAAGGGCATGCCTATGTTTTCGGGTTTCAGATACTTTTTGGTGTCGGTGTTGTAGCGTGTCACGTAGATGTCGTAGCCGCCCAGGCTGCCTTTTCCCTTGGAGGCGTAATAGAGCGTGGTGCCATCGGCCAGCATGTAGGGGTATCCTTGGCAGTCGCCCGAGTCGGCCAGTTCTTCCAACTGCTGCGGGGTGCTCCATTTGTCGCCCACTTTGTTGCGCACGGTTAGTTTGTCGTTGCCTTCTTTGTCGGGATACGAATAGATGATGTTGTCCTGAAATTCGTTCAGGTATACGGTGGTGGCTTTCAGCGCGGCCGATGCCTTACTGTCGTTGGGAAACACCTGTGCATAGGTGGCCAGTGTGCCGCAGCTGGGATTGAGCCGGTAGGCGTTGAGCACTTTGGCTTTGTCGACCACGAAACTGTCAATGAAGATCACTTTCTCGGTGGCTTGCAGCATGTTGTCGCCCATGATGGCTTTTTCCGTGAGAGCTTCGAGCTCTTCGGGCGATTGTTTCTTTTTTCGGGCTGCCTCGATTTCCTCTTCGAGTTTTTGGTTGGCTTCTTCGAATCGATAACTGTCGAACAGCAGTCGTGCGTCGTCCGATATGGCGGCTTTTTCGGCGGGTACGGCCGTCTCGGCGGCGGGCTTCGGCGGTGTCTTGTGTGTTTTCTTGCGTTTTTGTGCCGCGAGCGACATGGCCAGAATGCAGCAACAAGCAGCTATCAGCAATCTTTTCGTCATGTTTTTTAGGTCTGTTGTCATGAATGAATGGTCAAAGGTAAGCATTTCCTTGCATATAGCGGTGGGTTTTCGGGGCAAACGTCAGGTTTCGACCAGTTTGTTTTCTTTTTCCAGGGCGTGCCACATGCTGTAGCGCAGTTCGGGGTTGAGTTGTTCCATCTCGCCGAGCAGGGCTTTGGCACGTGTGCGGTTTGACTCGTGTTCGTAGGGGCAGTGTTTCAGCTGTTTTTGATAGTTGTTGATGGCGGCCCACTCTGTTAGGTCGGCTTCTCTGATGCGACACAGGGGGCGTATCAGTGTGAGCTCCATCTTGCGGTAGCGCAGCAGTGCCGGCATGGTGCCGAAGCTGCCTTCGAACATCAGGTTCATCAGTGTGGTACACAGGATGTCATCGTTGTGGTGACCGAGTGCCAACTTGTTGAATCCGTGTGTGGAGCAAAATTCAAATAAAGCTTTTCTTCGTGTCCACGAGCACAGAAAACAGGGGTTGCGCCCTGCCCTTGTGTCGGGCTCGAAACGGGTTGTCACAACGTGCAGTGCCACTCCCAGCTGCTTGCAGAAGTTTTCGAGATAGGCCGTGTCGGTTTCGTAGTCGACGTTTTGCATTCTTACATGCATGGCTTCTACCTTGAAGTCGGGGTGCTTCACCTTGGAGCGCATGGCCAGCAGTTGTGTGAGACACAGCGAGTCCTTGCCACCCGACAGTCCAACGAGCACGCGGTCGCCGTCGTTGATGAGACCGAAGTCTTTCATGGCCCTGTTGAGCTGTCGGAACAACAGGCGTTCCAGCTTTTGTACGGCCGTTACTGCCATTTGTTTCGGGCGTGACGGGTTTAGTGTTGCGAGCGGAGATATTCGTCCATGCGGGCGGCCGCCTTGCGTCCGTCGCCCATGGCCAGTATCACGGTGGCTCCGCCTCTCACTATGTCGCCGCCGGCATAGATATAGGGTATCGACGAGCGCATGTCGTCGTTGACGGCTATGGTGTTTTTGCGTCCCAGCTCAAGTCCTTCGATGGAGCGCGGCACGATGGGGTTGGGACTCACGCCTACGCTCACGATGACCAGATCGACGGGCAGTGTCTCCACTGCACCTTCAATGGGCACGGGGCTACGCCGTCCCGAGGCGTCGGGCTCGCCGAGCTGCATCTTCTGCAATACTATTTCGTTTACCCTACCCTGCTCGTCGCCGTGATATTCCAGGGGATTATGCAGTGTCAAAAATTCTACGCCTTCTTCCTTGGCGTGTTTCACCTCTTCGGCGCGTGCCGGCATTTCGGCTTCGCTGCGGCGGTATATTATCATGGCACGCTCGGCACCCAGGCGCAGGGCTGTGCGTACCGAGTCCATGGCCGTGTTGCCGCCGCCTATCACGGCCACACGCTTGCCCATGGGTACGGGTGTGTCGCTGTCGTCGCTCGAAGCGTCCATCAGGTTGACACGCGTGAGATATTCGTTGGACGAGAGCACATTGATGAGGTTTTCGCCCGGTATGTTCATGAAGTTGGGCAGTCCGGCTCCCGAGGCCACAAAGATGCCTTCGTAGCCGTCGGCCTTGAGCTGGTCGGTGGTGATGGTCTTGCCGATGATGCAGTCTTTGACGAAGGTGACGCCCAGTTTTTCCAGATTTTCTATTTCGGCGTCTACTATTCTGTTGGGCAGGCGGTATTCGGGTATGCCGTATTTCAATACGCCGCCTATTTCGTGGAGTGCTTCAAATACGGTTACGCTGTAGCCCAGCTTGGCCATGTCGCCGGCAAACGAGAGTCCGGCCGGTCCCGAGCCCACTACGGCCACTTTGCGCCCGTTATGGGGCTGTGTTTTGGGCACTGCGGCCATGTCGTGCTCGCGCTCCCAGTCGGCGGCAAAGCGTTCCAAATAGCCTATGGCCACGGCCTGGCGGCCTGTCTTGAGGTGAAGGCATTTTGACTCGCACTGCTTTTCCTGCGGGCACACACGGCCGCACACGGCCGGCAGTGCACTGTATTCCTTGAGCGTGCGGGCTGCTTCGGCAATGTGGTTGCGCTCGATGTTTTTGACAAATCGCGGTATGTCGATGCCCACGGGGCAGCCTTCAACACATCCGGGACGGGCGCAGTCGAGACAGCGACGGGCTTCGGTCAGTGCCTGCTCGAGCGTGAGGCCGCGGTTGACCTCGTCTTTCAGGCGGTGGCGGCGCACGGAGGCTTCGAGCTCGTTCATCGAGCACCGCTCAATGGCCATGCGCTCTTTGGGGCTGACGGCTTTGCGCAACTGGGTGCGCCACGGGGCTTCGCGGCTCTCGTCGGCGGCTTCGCGTTCGCTCCGGTCGGCTTCGTAGCGGGCCATGTCGGCCTTTTCCTGCTCGCCGAATGCCTTCATGCGCTTGAGCATCTCGTCGAAATCGACCTGATGGCCGTCAAACTCGGGACCGTCGACGCACACAAACTTCATCTGCCCACCTACGGTGATGCGGCAGGCTCCGCACATGCCGGTGCCGTCGACCATGATGGTGTTGAGCGACACATCGGTGGGTATCTCGTATTTCTTTGTCAAGAGGCATACGAACTTCATCATCACGGCGGGCCCGATGGCAAAGCAGCGGTCCACCTTTTCGCGCCGGAGCACCTGCTCGATGCCTTGGGTGACAAGGCCTTTCTGGCCGTAGCTGCCGTCGTCGGTCATGATGATCACTTCGTCGGAGCTCTTTCTCACCAGGTCTTCCATGATGATGAGATTGCGCGTGCGGCCGGCAAGGATGCTTATCACGCGGTTGCCGGCTGCCTTGAGGGCCTGAATGATGGGGAGCATCGGGGCCACGCCCACACCGCCGCCGGCACATACCACTGTGCCGAAGCGGGCAATGTCGGTGGGTTTGCCCAACGGGCCTACCACATCTTCGATGACATCGCCCACGGCAAGGTCGCACAGCTTGCCGCTCGAAACGCCCACGCGCTGGGCCACCAGCATGATGGTGCCCTCCTTGCGGTCGGCTTCGGCAATGGTGAGCGGTATGCGTTCGCCATGCTTGTCGACACGTACTATCACAAAGTTGCCGGCCTTGCGGCTCCTGGCTATCAGCGGAGCTTTGACCTTGAACATGAACACGTTTTCGGAAAACTGCTCCTTGGCTATGATTTCATTCATACTTTAATTCGTTTTGTCAGACAAAAATACGGCTTTTTTGCGAAACCGCATTGTCGGAGCCCCTATTTTCTGTGGCACCGCCACGCTCCTACCCTGCAATAGTTACTATTCCATGAAAAAGCAAGTAGTGAACGGCATTATGAAAACAAACATTTATTTTTGCCCCTTGTTTGCGGAGAGACGATGAAAAGAGCTTTCTGAATTCCTGTTTAATAGCGGCGATGTTTCTTGTTCCGTCTGCCAAAGCGATCATGTTGTGGGTGGCATCGTCAATGGGTGTTTCTTTTATTCCGTTTCCGAACAGGGTAGGCGTTATAGCGATATCTGAATATGAGCGGATGACGTTTCCATAAAGTTTGTTCGTATTCTTGATACTTTGCTTTTCTTTTTCGTCCAGAGAATAAATTTGCAGGTGTGGGTTCCTTTTTAATGTCATTGACTTACATTGTTTCGGCGAGGTTTCCAAAAAATCGTAATATCGTGCTGTCTGCTGTTCTTGCCTCAAAATAATTCTTGGGTTAAGACGGCTGAAAATGGCTTTCGCTTGTTGCGCAAACTCGTTATAGCTCGATGAATTGTTGTACTTGAGTGATATGTAGGCCGTATAAGTCTTTGTCGTTCGAAATAGATTCGTTATTCGCTCGTAGGTTTCCGGGTATTTGCGGAGCAATATCAGTTCCAAATTGCGGCAATTGGTTTTGCTTGATTTGTGCCCTCCCAGCATGTGAAAGAAACGGTGCCGGTTGAAATGTGCAATGTCGCAAAACTCTTTGCCCGTATATCCTTCATCGCGCATGGCGCGCTGCAATACGGTTGTGACTTTCCGGTTTTCCTTGTCGGCCATTACGGCAAAGAATACCTGTTCGAAAATCACATTGCAGCTGATGGCCGAGTTGCTGCATGTCGGGTCGTTCATTCGGTTTTCTTCAAAGAACTTGAATACTTCTTCGCAATAATGTCGGATAAAGTTCAGGTCTTTTCCTCCGAAGAATCCCATGTTGTACGATGACACGGATTCTTCCCGCAGTCCTTGTTCCAGATAGTCGGGAATCCGTATTCCCGGGCAGGCGAGCAGGCGATCCATCATCCTTTTATAGTAGGATGTTCCGTATTCCCTGTTTTGTGCAGCCAACCGGCTTTTTTCTATCCTTTTTGGTAAAGGACGTGCCAGATAAATATCACCGTCGACATGCAGAAATGGTCTTTCCTGCATGCTGTAGGTCTTCACTTTGGCCAATGCCCAATGTATAGGCAGACACTTGAAGTTGTCATACGCTACGACAACTTCCGAATAGGGCAGCCCTATTTTATCAATCAATATATGTGCCGCTTGTGAATCAGAGTAAAGGGTCAGGTCTTGATAGTGCTCTTTCAGGCTGAGGCAACTTAATGCCCACGACATAAGATGGTGCTGTGGACTTAACCATCCGAAAGCATCCTCTTGCAACCGCTTATTGCCGCTCCAAAGTGTTTGGACAACCTTCATTCTTCAGGTTTATTCTTTGATGGCAATTCTTTTTTGCGGATTGATGAGGCCGCTCATCCAGACAATTTTTCCCAATCCTTCCAGTCTGACCATTACGTATTCGTTTCCTGTTTGCACTTTATACCATTTTTGGTCCATGTCACAATATGGGATATTATCTTTCTTGATACAAGTGCTGTCACCGAACATGAATTCAACGTAGCCTTTCGGAAGATTGTGCCAATCGCTGTATTTAAGGTGTGTGAATGTGCTGCTGGCACCCGTTTGTTCCTTTGCGGTGTTGAACATGCTCCAAAGGCCGTTGCTTTTGTTGTCAAAATGCTTTTTGGCATACTCCATCATGGGCTTGTAAAGAGCGTCTGCACAATACTTCCTGTATTTTCTTGAAAGTTTTGTGGCGTCTTCGTTGTTCAGGTCTCCATAGAATTTCTTCAAGAAGTTCATGCGATGCAAATTGCGTTCTTCGCGCTGTTGTTCCATCTTTTCCTTGAACTTCTGAATCTTCTGCTCATATTTCCCACTTTTTGCCGGAAATCTTTCTTTGTGATAACAAAGTTCGTCCATGTATCTGCGTTGGTTATTGCTTTGCACGTATTCCTCGCTCAGGGCAAAGGGAAAGCTCAGATGTCCTCCATACGGGCTGGCAATAGCTTCCCCTCCTTCGTATCCCATTCGTGAGGCATAGCCGTGGTCTCTCCATCCTTGCTCCGACAATGAGCCGGAGCAAGAACACATCATGATTGTCAGAACGGTACATGTGCTTTTGCAGATGCACTTTGCTGTTTGTTTCAGTAAAGAATTGTCGGCGTTCATGGTTATTCTGTTAAAAGTGGTCTATTGATAGAAGCGTTTTGGATATTGGAACTGATTATACAGGCCTTTCCACATATAATGTCTGTCTAATGGATCACAATAGGCAAGATCCATTGCCGGATTGATGATTCCCGTAATGAGAATGAAGCTTCCGGTTCCTTCGAGCCTCAGGAAAATGGGGTCGTTGTCTAATGCCACCAGATACCATCTTGCATCGGCATCGCAATAGGGTATTTTGTCGTTGTTCCATTTTGTGCTGTCACCGTAGATGATCGGGTAAATATCTTTCAGACCAGGTGTGTTGTGGTCGCTGTATTTGATGTGATATATTCGTGTTTTCTCCGGTTTTTGTCTTTGCGGGTTGCAGAATAGGTGCCAAAGAGGACCGTTGTATTCTTTTTCCTTGCTGATCCGCTTGAGACCGTTGAGCATCATGTTCGTGCAATGTCTTTTGCATAGTCGGTTGAACTTATCGAAGTCTTCTTCCGAAAAGCAGGCATACATTTCTTTCAGGAAATCCAATTTTCTGTGGATTCTTGTTTCGCGTCTTTGCATCAGCTTGTCATATTCTCTGTTGAGCAGTATCGTGTATTTTTCCTTTTTCTCCGGATGCTTGTGAAACTTATTTCTCAATTTTCTCATTCGGTTGCGTTCGGCCGGTCCGTCCACAACTTCGTTGCTGACTGAAAAAGCGGGTATTGTTGAAAAGCGATTATCAATGTTAGTAACGGACGGTGTTATAAGGTCTTTGTCTATCCCGTCGGCCATGCCAGAAGGCCAACTGCTTATTATAGAAGACGTCCTGACATAATTGCTTGACCCAACAGAATATTTTACGATGGAATCTCCGGCTAATGTGTCTCCTGTTATTTTCGTGTTTTGCGTCGAAGAGCACGAAAACGAAAGGAAGCAAGTTCCTAAACAAGCGATATTTGTGAATATCGCAGTAAAGAAAGAGATATAGTTCCTGCTTTTCATGCTATTGTTCCTTGTCTTGATGTTGAAATTATTTTGGTAAAGGCGGGAAAGTTAGTTGTACCGGTTGATGAATCATAGTCCCATTCTTGGGATGATATCTGCCGATGTCTCGCAGTAGGCGAGATTCATTGCCGGATTGATGATTCCCGTAATGAGGATGAAGCTTCCGGTGCCTTCGAGTCTCAGGAATATGGGGCTTTTGTCTAACGTCACCAAGTACCATCTTGCATCGGCATCGCTATAGGGTATTCTATCGTTGTTCCATTTGGTGCTGTCACCGTAGATAATCGGATAAATCTCTTTCAGTCCCGGCACACTGTGGTCGCTGTACTTGATGTGGCATATTTGTATTTTTTCGGGAGCCTGCTCTTCCGGGTTACAGAATAAGTACCAAAAAGGGGTGTCGTTTTCGGCTCTTTTACAGATGTCTCTCAGTTCATCAAGCACCATATTTGAACAATGTCTTTGGCATTGTCGGTTGAACTTCTTGATATTGCCGATTGAGAGGTATGTGTAGAGCTCTTTCAGAAACTTCAACTTGCAATTGATTCTATTTTCGCGCTTCTGCATCAACTTGCCGTATTTTTTGTTGAGCTGTGCAGCATACTTACTTTTATTCGGGTGCAGTTGGTACTTTTTAGCCAGTTCCATCATTTGTCTGCGCTCTACAGATCCGTTGACCACCTCTCCGCTGACAGAATATTCGGCTCCGCGTCTGCCGTTGTTGTAGGGATTAAAAAAGTAATTGTGATCCGGTGGATCCATAACAATAAACGGCCAAGCATAGGCTGATGACCAGCTATTTTCAAGGCTGATTCCTTTGTAGTTGTTCCCTCCTCTGAGATAGCTCATGATGGAATCTCCTGCCAAGTTGCTCGTCCCTGTTTTTGCTTCTTTCGGTGAAGAGCATGAATGCAGAAGTAGGGCAGCGACAAGTGCAAGCATTACGTTTTCCAGTAAGTTTCTTAATGGAAAAGGTGTTTTCTTGTATGTCAGTCGAAAACTCATTTTTTACTGTGAATAGGTTTAGCTTATGAGAGCCGACAATGCGATTTTAACATCATTTTCATTTATATTTAAGGTGCCGTTGGACTCATCATATTTAATCGAAAGTGATAATTCAATATCGGCTATTTTGTCAAGGACCGTTTCGCTACTTGACAGCTTTCCATCTTTGTCATACTCGGTCCTGCTAGCAGTGAAACGCCCTGTTCCTATGGTTCCGGACAAATAAGCGCTGGTTCCTCCGGTAGAATTGCTTATGCTTCCTGTTGCCATGACGGTGTTTCCTCCTATACAGCTCTTTTCTCCTTCTGCATTTATAGTACAAGAGTTTTCTCCATCAAGTTGTATTGTAGTTGTTACGAAAACAGTCATTGAGTACTGAATGTCGCAGCCAAAAGTAGTCTTGAAGCTTACAATTGCATAGACATTGGCAGAACCGGTAATGGTCCAATTATGTCCATTTAAATCTGCACTTGTATGTAAGGAAATTATTTCAGAGACGTTCACGCGTCCTCCGCATCCGCATCCGCATCCTCCGCATCCTCCGGATCCCATAAGCCCGGCTTGTTCCATTTGAATGTTGTCAAATACTTGTTCGTCCTTAATCAAACGTGGTTTTAAATCTTCTTTTTTCATAATAGTAAGTTTAAATTAGTGATAGTATTAATTATTCTGTAAAGTACAATTGTGTAAACGTTGTAAAGCGTCTGTGTCAGTATCAGCCTTTTATTTCAGATGTTTCTGATTCGGATTTTGAATGCAAATATAGTATATTTATTCTACAAAGCAAAATATGAAAGTGTTTTTTATGCTGTAATATTTAATTGAATTGAATTGTATTGTATTGAAAATCGAACTCTATTTTTTTCTTAAATTTCCGCTTTTATGTGTCACAGTATATTGCTTGTACAGGCGTTCCCATATAATGATGGAGTCAAATGGGTCACAATAGGCAAGCTGCATTGCCGGATTGATGATTCCTGTAATGAGAACAAACTTTCCTGTTCCTTCAAGTCTTAGGAATATCGGGTCTTTGTCCAGCGTCACCAAGTACCATCTTGCATCGGCATCGCTATAGGGTATTTTATCGTTGTTCCATTTGGTGCTGTCACCGTAAATAATCGGGTAAAATTGTTTCAGTCCCGGCACACTGTGGTCGCTATACTTAATATGGCATATCTGAATCTTATTCGGAAAGTCGTTTCCCGGATTGCAGAACAGGAACCACAACGGAGTGCCGTTCTCTTCATCCTTACTGATGCTTTTTAATTCATGAAGCATCATGTTCGTGCTGTGCTTTCTGCATATCCGGTTGAAGTTTTTTAAATTGCCATTTGAAAGACAGGTGTACATTTCTTTCAGGAAATCCAATTTTCTGTGGATTCTTGTTTCGCGTTTTTGCATCAGCTTGTTATATTCTCTGTTGAGCAGCATCGTATATTTTTCCTTTTTCTCCGGATGCTTGTGAAACTTATTCCTTAACTTTCTCATTCGGTTGCGTTCGGC
>DJPH01000016.1 GCA_002439755.1 Prevotellaceae bacterium UBA6417
TGACAACGAAACGAATGTATTTGTAGGAATCGCCCAGTTCGATGGTGGGTGAGGTATACGGAGTTTCCAGCACCACTACGTCTTCGGGGAAGCCTTCGTTCAGTTCGGTGATGGCCGTCCATGAGTCCTGGTCGGCATTGTCGGTGCTGGCACCGAGCTCATCATCATTGGTGGCAAAGATCTGAATGTCGTTGGGGTTGTCGTGCCAATCGCTGTTACGTCCGTAGTATTGGAAGTAGAAGCTCTTGACAGGCTCGTTGAGTTTCACCTGCAGGTTGTGATAGCCTGTGCCTGTGTGGTCAAGGCTTTCCACTGCATCCATGGAAGCAATCCATTCGTCGGCTGTGATGTCGGCTTTCTGCATGTCTGTGCTCCAGAACGAGTGGAATATGGTGTTCTTGTCACCGTCGATAAGGCCTGCAATGGTACCGTCGCCGGAGTTGCTGTTGCTGCTAATCTGGGCTGCATCGGTGATGAGTGTGATGCGTGAGCCTGTTGCGGTATCGTAGATGCTTCTTGCCTTGGTGGCCAGTTCGGCCAGTTTGGTATCGAGCGCATCACGGTCAACATATAGGTCATCGATGGCCTTGGCAGCTGCATTGATGGCTTCGATGTCTGCTTCCGTCACTGTCAGGTTGGCCATCTTCTCCTGTGCTTCAGCTACGAGTTTGTCGTAGGTATCACAGGCTTCTTTCATGCCGGCTACCTTGTAGTATTCAGATGATTCTGCGGGATTTCCGTCGTAAACCTGGAACTCACTGAGGTTGAAGGTTACACCCGTGATGGAGGGAACTGCAAATCCTGTAGCGCGGTTTCCGCCGTCCATGGTGGACACATGCTTGACAACGAAACGCAGATACTTGTAGCTGCCTTTGAGGTCGATGACGGGTGATTGATAGGATACGGCATTGTCGTTGCCGGGGAACCCGTATGCGTCTTTGGTCATGTCAACGATTTCGGTCCATTGCAGCGAGTCTGCGGCTGCAGTGCTAGTAGCAAGATTGTCGTCGTTGGTGCCGTAGAGGGTGATGTGGGTGGGGTTGTCGTGCCAGCCGTCTGTGTTGTTGCGTCCGTTGAAGCGGAACTTCATCTTGCTGATTTCCTTGCCAAGGGATATCTGCAGGTTGTGCCAGCCGATACCTTCTGTGGTGGCAATGTTACCCATGGCTCCGTCCCAAAGAGAGTGGAAGATGGTTTCTGTGTTGCCGTCAATGAGGTTGGCAAGATTGCCATCGCTGGCTTGAGAGTTGCTGGCTATCTGGTCAGCTGAGGTGATGAGAGCTGTGTAGTCGTTGGCTTTCTGACGTGAAGAGGCTGTGTTGTCGATGGCTTTCTTCATCTTGTCGGCCAACAGCTGTTTGGGTCCCAGTTCGGAGAATGACTTGATGAGTTCTTCATCTGTTATTTCCTTGAAGTACCAGGCTGCCGTAGCGTTGGCTCCGGTGTTCCAGGTGCATATCTTTCCTCCTATACCTGTGCCGTTGGAATGTCCCTGAGTTTCGTATGCACGTGTGTTTTTGGTGTTGTAGATGTTGTATTGTGCATAGCCAAGGGGCTTGAGTACCTGTTCGTATTCTGCATCGGGTTCTTTCGAGAAGCTTACCTGTACGTCGGTGGCATCTGTGAAGTTTCCGTTGTCGTCTGTCACGCACCTGAGGTATTCGGATGTACCGGCGTTCTGTATGGTGAAGTTGCCGTCTTCGAGCTTGTTGACGATGAAGGCGAACTTTCCTTTCTTTTCGTCGAGGTTGCCCCAGTAGAGGCGGCTGTCAAGGTCGGCATAGAGTGCTTTCTTTACATCGGGCTGGTTGGTGGCGAAGGCCGAGTTCATGTTGATGATGTAGTAGTATCCGCCGTTCTTGAAGTCAACGGTCGATGCGATAACTGCGTCGTAGGCATCGAGCATGGCCTTTTCATCGGCTGCTGCCGTACTTTCGTTTCTTTCTGTGATGTCAAGGTCGGCTTTGTCGAGTGCGTAGACAAGTGCCTCCAGTTTTTGGGCATCTACACATCCGGGGTCGGTACCTGAAACGAAGCTTGCACTTGCATCTTTGATTTTTGTATAGTTTTTTTCCAGTGAGATGAGGGGAGAGTTGCTCTCGATGGCCTGGTAAACCTGGAATTCGCCAATGGCAAAGTAGGGGTAATTGCCGGTCGAACCTCCTCCGTTGGTCTTGGTTACGGCAAAGCGAAGATAACGATAGGACTCTCCGAGATCAATCATGTCGGATGTGTAGTCGTAGATGGCTTCTGCCGTGGGCATGTTTTTGATCGAGTCGATTTCAGTCCACTCTTCGTTGTCATTGGAGGCATACAGCACCATTTCTATAGGACGGTTGGTGTGGCCGTAGCTGTCGGCACGTCTACCCATGGTGAAGATGATGCGTTGCTGCGGCTGACTTTGCAGATCCACCTGCAGCCAGTGGGGGTGGTTGTCAGGTTCCGGAGCCGTTCCGTTCCATGCTGTGGTGAAAAACGTTGAGCCGTCTCCGTCGATGAGGGCTGCATAGCTTCCTTCGGCACTCGAGCCATTTGTTCCTGCCTTGAAGTCGCTGGAGAACTGGCAGAGTTCCGGATCGTTGTCATCGGCATGGATGACAAGCCCCATGTTGCGGTCGAATGTCCAATTCGTTTCACCGCTGGCGGGGTTCCATAAGACGCTGCATATAAGCAACGCCATGAATGTGAATAGATTTTTTATCATACGTATAATGTGAATGAAATTTGTTGTCTGTTGTCTTAATATCGCTCCCCATAAAATGAAGAATGCGTCTTGCAAAGTTATGCTTTTGTTTCAAACCAATTACAAAACGGTTGCATTTTATAGTGTTAAATAAACATAATCGGCAAGAAATGTAATGAAATGCGTGCCGGTATAATGTTTTTTGTGTTTCGGTTGGATTGTTTTGGGAGGTTTGTCATGCCTACTTTAGATTTTCTGTATAAGTATGCCGAAAATCGTCTCTGCGAAGAAACAGGTTGTTTCATATAGGTGAAACAGGTTGTTTCCTGTACATGAAACAAAGTGTTTCATCAGGGGAAACAAAGTGTTTCGTGTACATGAAACACGTTACGATGTGCCGCATTGCATGCTGCAATGCCCGGCATTGCCGTCTGAGAGGCCGGTAACCGCTTTTTCAGGCCTTTGAGTCAGGCTGTCAGTCTTGGGTAGCGGAAGAAGATGGCCGCCAGTGCACAGAGGGCCAGCAGCAACGGATAGAACAGGTAGGGCATTATGGCTGTGGAGGGAATGGAAGCCAGTCCGCCGGCCATGAGCAGCTGTGCTCCATAAGGAATGATGCCTTGTATGCAGCACGAAAATGTGTCGAGGATGCTGGCTGTTTTGCGTGGGTCAACTCCGAACTTGCGTGATATGTCGTTGGAAATAGAGCCTACGGAGAGTATGGCCACGGTATTGTTGGCCGTACACAGGTTGGTGAGGCACACCAGAGCCGCGATGCATCCTTCGGCTCCCCGTGCCGAGCGTACGCCGTGTGTGAGGGAATGAATGATCCATGTAATGCCACCTCCCTTGCGTATCACTGCCAGCAATCCTCCGGCCATCATGGAAACGAGGATAAGTTCGCTCATGCCTGCTATTCCGGTGCATATGGCATTGAGGAAGCCTTCGACGGTGTAGGAGCTGTCACACAGGCCAACTATGCCACAGAGCACGATGCCCAGTGAGAGGCTCCACAGTACGTTGAGCCCCATGATGGCAGTGACAAGGACTGCCAGATAGGGAATGATTTTCCACCATGCCACGTTGTCGGGGGCTGCCGGCATGCTGTTGTCGCTTCCCAGCACGGCATAGAGCAGGAAGGTGATGGCGGCTGCCGGCAGAGCAATGCGTATGTTCACACGGAATTTGTCGCTCATGCGGCATCCCTGTGTCCTGGTGGCCACCACGGTGGTGTCGGAGATGAACGACAGGTTGTCGCCGAAGAAGCTTCCTCCTACCACGGCAGCCACGGTTAGGGGAAGCTCCATTCCTGTCTGCAATGCCAGTCCGCTTGCAATGGGTGTAAGGGCAACGACGGTTCCCACCGAAGTGCCTATGGACAGCGAGATGAAGCAGGAAGCCACAAAGAGCCCCGAGAGCAGCATGCCTGACGGCACAAGTCCGAGGGTCAGGGCCACGGTAGCGTCGACTGCCCCCATTGCCTTTGCAGCCGCGGCAAAGGCACCTGCAAGGACGAAAATCCATATCATGAGAAGCAGGTTCTTGTTGCCTGCACCTTCGGAAAACACCGACAGACGGTCTTCAAAGCTCATGCCGCGCAGAGTGGACAGTCCATACACCGAGGTGAGGATAAACACTACGAGCAGCGGCACCTTGTGGAAACCATGCATCAGAAAGCTTAGTGCAATGAAGAGAAGTGCCATTACGGCCAGCGGGCTCAGTGCCAGAAGCCCATTCCTATGTACGGCTTTGTGCCGGAGAATATCCTTTTCTTTCATTTTTATCGGCCTTATTCAGACGCAAAGTTACGCAAGAAGTGCCGGTTTTGCTGCATGTTGCGGCTTGTTAAATGCAAAAATAACGGGATACAGCGTGCTTTTTCGTAAAATAGACATAATGAGGCCAATGTTTGCTTCCGGCATTAAGCTGAAAGTTGTATATTTGCTTTGGGAAATAAGTAGCGTCACCCGGTAAAAGGGCTTCCCGGTGGTTGCTTCTTCAGATAGAGAAAAGACAAGCCCTTTATTATTCAAACATCATTACATGATAAGATTCATTGTACTTTTTTGCTCTCTGACTTTGCTGTTAGAGGCAAAAGCTCAGATGTTGCCGTCAGGAAGCAGTGAAGGGCAGCCTGTATGGTATTACATCGAAAGCGCGGGAGGTACATCCGGAAGCTCTTTGGTATGTACGGTCGAAGACGACCGGGTTTACAGCCGTGAAAAGCATCTCAACGATGTCGATGCCGCCGCCAGCCAGTTATGGCGTTTTGAAATTGATGATGAAGGTCTTTGCTACATCATCAACAAGGCCACCGGCCGTTTCTTGAACTTCAAGTTCAGCTCGACGTTGCGTGTCAATGTCGTGAGTGTCACAGACAACAGGGCAAAGTTTATGTTTGTGCTCCACGAAGGGGGCATATCCCTGCGTTTGAACTCGGCCACCGACGAGCAGTGCTACGTAGGTCTTGGCACCAAAGAAGAACTGAAGGGGCAGTTTGTGGGTGTGACCGGTGAAGAAAGCCTGACAAACGGGCTTCTGACGTTTACCGCCTACAACGATTCGCCACTGAAGTATTCAACCAAAGGCAATGAAACATGGTATGGCATCCTGTCGGCCAAAGAGGGATTAGAGGCTATGGCCCTTACAGACTGCTCGTCAGAAAACGCTGACTTTCCGATTGCAGTGAGCAGCTTCAGCAGTGACGATGCCGCTCAGCAATGGAAGATAGTTAAGGACGATGCCACCGGACGCATAAGGATTGTGAACCGCAAAAGCGGCTTGCACATCCTTACGGCATCAAACGTTATAGGCAGCTTCAACGCCACCATATTGGGTTGGGTAGCCAAGTATCCCGGTTTCGACTATACCTATCTGGGGCTGGGACAATATGCCCTTTACGGTACGGAAGACGATGATGTGGTTCGCTATCTGGGACTTCAGGACACAGAAAGTGTGCCTGTAGAGCTGAAAACCGACCAACTGGCATCGTCAGCATTCGCATGGGTGTTCAAGGAAACAGCCACAGGCACAGGCATTTCCGACCTTAGTGCCAACGTAAAGATAGCCGTTGTCGACGGACGCATAGTGGTATACGGCACCGACAACTATAAAATCACCTCTGCACAAGGCATGCAGATGCCCAAAGATGCCAGGCTGCCGAAGGGCGTATATATCGTAACCTGCAACGGCCAGTCTACAAAAATCACCATCAATAAGTAAGGAAATGAAACATCTGCATAATTATCTCATATTGATACTGGCCATGATCGTGTGTCCGGTATATGCACAAAAGTATGTTCTGACTTCGGTATCGCAGAAAGGCTCATCACACTTCGACACCGACGCCAAGGAAATAGTCTTCGGCACAACCGCCGCACACAAGACGGTGACCGCAACCACCAACCTAAATATCTCGGCTGTGAGCAATGCCGGATGGTGCACAGTAGCCACATCGGGCAAAGAAATAAAAGTATCTGTAACAGCCAATCCTGACAAGGGAGAACGCACGGCCGTAGTAAGGCTGCAAGTGAAAGACGGCCTTTCAAAGGATATCAAGGTGCGTCAGTTTGGCAGCACTCCGGCTGTATATGCCACGCCTCAGGAGCTGACAGCCGTCGATACGGATGAAATTTCGTTTGAAGTGGCCAGCAGCATAGCCCCTGAATTCACCTGCCCCGAATGGATAACTCCGGCAGGACCTGCCGCAGCCATCGGCACCAATGTGTACAAGTTCAAGCTGTCGGCCATGACAGAAGCATCGCGCACCGGTTATATCACTGTAGGCGGCAACGGAGCAGAGCCTGTACGTGTCAAGGTAATACAGCTGACAGAGCAATATCCCACGTTTGCCGTAATCAGTGATGTGCATTTCGGCAATGCGATGGGCGAAGGTCCGATGGTCAAGGTGCCGAGAGCCTTGAAGAATCTTTCATCGTATAAGAAACTGGATGCCATCTTTGTGGTGGGCGACCTTGCCGACAGCGGCAAGCCCGAGCAGTACCAGCAGCTTGTAGAAGTCTTCAACAACCCTGCCAACTATTCGAACCCCATAGAGCGCAAGATTTTCATGCTAGGTAACCATGACAATTACAGCAGCTCAACCAACTATGTGCAGGGACTAAAGCCCATGAATGGCGGCAATCCCTATCCTTACGACCAATACATAGTCATTAAAGGCTATCCATTCATTACCATAAGCGACCGCGGCAGTGCCAACTGTGACGACAACGACCTGAACGATGGTGAAACATCCTACCCTAAAGCCGTTCGCGACACCTTGGCCCGCTGGCTGGAACGTGCCTCAAAAGAATGTCCGGGCAAGCCCATCTTCGTGTTCACCCACGTACCGCCCAAGTACACATGCTATAGCAGCTGGCCCGGCGAAGGCACGGAAAACTACCCCACATGGGCAATGAAAACATTGAACCCCATCCTGAACAAATATCCTCAGGCCGTGGTTTTCTCGGGTCACAGCCACTTCCCGTTGGCCGACCCCCGCTCCATTCATCAGGGAGTAGACCCTAACAGTGACAAGCAAAACTTCTTTACGGCCATCAACACCGGCAGCACCACCTATACCGAAATAGAGTCGGCAGTGGATGAAGGCATACACCCCAAAGGCTACGATAACGTAACAGAAGGACTCATAGTCAGCGTCCAACCGAGCGGCAATGTGCTGGTTCAGCGCTACGATACTGAACGCAACGAAGAGATAGAAGCCAATGACCCGTGGGTGCTGAAAGCCCCGTTCGACGGCACGAAGTTTGAATATGCCGACGTCAGAGACAAGTATGACAACAATGTAAACAACCTGAAATTGAGGGACGGCCTGCCGGTTCCCGAGTTCCCGGGTGACGCAAAGATAGAGCTGCGCAATACACCCACCGGCTTTATTGCCACATTCCCGCAAGCCAAGAACAACGACATCGTGTTCAGATATCTGGTGCGCGCCATCAACGATAAGGGCTATGCCGACAAGACAGTCTGGGCATTCTCCGGCTATTTCCTAAACAGTGCTACTCCCAATCAGGTTGAGGCCGAAGTCAGTGATTTGGAAGAAGGCAAGCAATACACAGTCAGTGTCACAGCCTATGATGCCTACGGAAACAGTTCGTCGACCATTGTCAGCGGACCTATTATAATAGGTAAGAGCACCAATCCCGAGGACATGCCACCTGCCCGCTTTGGTAGTTGGGACTTCAAAGACAAGGCCGACCCGCTGAAGTGTGTAGAGGGAACAGCCCAACTTGTGCCGGCCAACGTAACTTATACCGGCGTAATAACTATGCAGAACACTATAGACGATGCCGGCATCACCTACACAGAGTCGGGTGACAATAATCTTAGCGCATTGCTCGTTCCCCAGGCTTCGACCTTCAAGGTGGTGACAGGCAAACCCCTGTCGTCCTACACCATTATGTATGACGTCAGAATAGCCGACGCACTGTCTTGGCACACGCTGCTGCAGACCAACCTGAAAAACGACGATGATGCGGATTTCTGCATCGACCGCGGTAACCGCAGGGTAGGCCTTTTCCACTCAGACTTCGGATATGCAGGCCAGGTACCATTGAATGAATGGCACCGTATTGTATTGAGAGTTGATAATGGCGTGCCCTCCACCTATATCGATGGAGAAAAAGTATTGCAGGGCACCGGAACTGCCAATGGCAGATGGACCATACAGGATGACGGCTTCTTTATATTCTGCGACAATGACGGTGAAGACAGCGATATCGACGTAGCCGCCTTCTCAATCTGGGATTCGGCATTGAGCGATATGCAGATATGCAATCTGGGAGGCTATGCAACACCGGGCGGAGACGCTCAGGAAGTGCCTGCAAGCATCGGGGAATGGAACTTCGCGGGCAGCAATCCGTTGGACAATAGTAACGGCACCGAGGTGGAACTTCTGCCCGGTACGGTTTCCGACAATGGTGAAATTTCCATGAAGGGCTCCATCGATGAAGCCGGCATATACTATATTGACGACCCGGGCATACAGGGAAAAGTAATCCGCGTCCCCAAAAATTCGGCCTTGAAACTCTCTGTAGACAAGTCGATGGACAACTACACCTTATCATATAAAATAAGGCTTCCCAGGCTGGAAAGCTACAACTGTCTGCTGCAATGCACGCCCGACAACTCGGACGATGGCGATATATTCGTCAAGAGCGATGGCACAATCGGACTGGCAACCAACGATTGGGGCTATGCCGGAAACCTGTCTGCCAACACCTGGTATCACTTTGTCTTTACAGTAAAAGACGGTGTTCCCAGTTCATATATTGACGGAGAAGAACTCCTTAAAGGCTCAGGCGTGGCAGAAAACCGCTATGTCATTTCGGAAGAAGGAGCCTACCTGTTCTGCGACAACGACGGTGAAATGGGAGATGTCGACGTTGCCGGCCTCAGATTCTGGAATGTAGCCCTCAGCAGTGAGCAGATAAAGCAACTCGAGGCCGAAGAAGCATCCAGCGGAAAGCTTTATGCCGATGTGAAAGAAATCAACATGCGTGAAGGTAACGAGTTTAGCATCAGAGTCACCAGCACAGTAGAGCCTACATTTGACCTGCCCGGGTGGATACAGCTCAAACGCCCGGTTCCATCCATCGGAAGCAGCAAGTATGTGTTCCATGTCGACTCGATGACAGAGGTAGGCACGCGCACTGCCGAAGTCACAATCAAGGGACCTGATGCCTGCGGCCTTGCTCCCTATGTCTTCACTGTGACGCAAACCTACTCGGGAGCCGATGTACCTCAGGCAAAAGCAACATGGAATTTCAACAATCCTTCGTCGCTTCTCGACTGCGAAAATCCTGAGGCCGCATTCATGCAGGCCGCCACAATAGGAGACAACAGTGTATCATTGGTGGATTCATACGATGATGCCGGAATCACGGCAATCGCAGGTCCCACCGATGAAAACAAGGCAATCCGTGTTCCGGCCGGCAGTGCATTGAACATACAGTTTGATGCCGAAAGCGAAGAACGCATTGCCAATTATGCCATCATGTACGACATCCGTGTTCCCGAAAAGATAGGATGGTGTGGATTGCTCCAGACCAATTTAAGCAACAATGACGATGCCGATTTCTTCATTAATGGCTCATATTCAACCATCGGAAGCGGCAGCAACGGCTGGCATTATGATGGAAAGGTATATGCCAACCGCTGGTACAGAATCGTGCTGAACCTTGTCGACGGCGTTCCTTCTGCCTATATCAATGGCGAACTGGTAACGGCCTCCGAAAGCGCTCACGAAAGATGGGCTTTGGATCCGTTGGGGTGCCTTTTGTTTTGCGACAATGACGGAGAGAAGACCGACATAGACGTTGCAGCCATCAGTTATTGGGACAAAGGACTGACCAGCACACAGATAGCCAAGTTGGGCAGTGTAGACTATCCCTACATCTTTACCGACAACGAGAAAGTGGAGCTCGAAGACGGCACAAAAGACTTTACCATTACCATCAAAAGCTCCGTAGTGCCCAAGTTTGAAACTTCGGAATGGATTCGTCCTGTTAGCGTTTCACCGGCAGCAGGTGAGCACATCTATCAATTCCGAGCCGACGACATGCAGGAAGAAGGTACACGTGAAGGCACCGTCACCATTACATCTGCCGATGCAACCGGTGCTTGCGAACCTGTAGTTATAAAGGTAGTGCAAAGCCACTATGCAGGTGGTGTTCCCACGCCCACGGCTGCATGGGATTTCAGCGATGAATCAGACTTGTTGAAAGCCGGGGCGGGTACAGCCGTCTTGTTGCCCTACAGTGTAAGCGACAATGGCTCTATCGAGAGACTCGAAAGTGCTGCCGGCCTCGACATAACGCCGATTGAAGGCCCGAATGCGGGCAGCAAGGCCGTAACGCTCGGCAAGAATGCAGCCTTCTTGATGGAACCCAACGAAGGCCGTGCCTTCTCAAGCTATACTCTGATGATGGACATTCGCAGAAACACAGAGGAATGGTGTTCACTGATGCAAACCAATCCAGAAAATTCGGAAGACGGAGAAATCTTTATCCAGCCATCCGGAGATATAGGTCTTGGAGGCCATATACCATATGTCAACAAGATAGAAACGTCCCAATGGCATCGCATTGTCGTGGTAGTGAAAGACAATGTCCCGGCCATCTATGTCGATGGCATGCTTGCCACCGCAGCCTCGTCGGCATTCGACAGATACACGATTGCAGAGCAGGGTGCATTTCTTTTCTGCGACAATGACGGCGAGATGAGTCCTATAGACATTTCGGCCATCAGGTTCTGGATCGGGCCGTTATCGGCAGGACAAGTAGAAGCACTTGGAAAAGCAGCCGAATAGGTTTTCCATATCCTATGAAACGGGGTCTGATGCAAGGCTTTTGCCACATCAGACCCCGTTTTCTTATAGTAAGGGCGCATTATCGTGCTATATCGGGTGCCTGCCAGAAAAAGTCGGCGTCAGTGGTCTTGATACCTCCGCCGTGACATTCGCTGCCCAAGGGCTGAAGTATAATGTAGTCCGACTGCTTGCCATCGCTTTCAACTTCCGGACGGTTGTCTACATGGCAGCTAAGGTAGAAAAGGTTTTTGGCCATGTAGCTTTCAAGATACTCTTCTTTTGTCTGCTTCGTTTCGTTGTTCCAGTTGGCGTCTTCGTTCAAATTGAGCGGCAATCCCTTAATGAGCCTTTCCCTCACTTCACGATGATTGAGCAACGTGCCGTTTTCGTCAGTGATGTACGCCGCAAAACTTGGATCCATCCATACCCACTTGTTCAGTGTGCGACTCCACACTATGGCCATTACATGGCAGTCGGGATCATCTACTTTTTTAGATGAACATATAATAAAACGTGCCGGCATTCCGAGTGCCAGATAGCAGTCGGCAAGCATCATGCCGAGAAAACGGCAGTTGTACGGACGTTTTTCTTTCTTTGCCAGCCGGTACAGTTCCAAAGCATTGTATTTGCAACTGGGCCATGAGCTGCTTCCGTCGTGCCTTATGGCATTGTGAAGCCAATACATCACGTTCTTGATTTTGCTGATTTCGTCTCCGTTGCCTGCAATACTGTCGAGCTTGAGTGAATCGCGTATTTGTTTTAGCAAAGGCGTGTTAAGCTCGTAGGTAAACCGGGAGGGCGTCTGACTGTCGTGCGAATAGCGTGAATATTTCCGCAGCAACCCTATGTAGCCGCCATATTCTTTTGCCTCTTTGGCAAGCCTAACGAAAGAGGTGTCGTTTTTAAGCCAGTCAAAAATGCTGCTTTCCAAGTCTATGGAGCCTTCTCCGTTGTCGATACTCTTTTGCAGGTCGCTGAATATGATAGACTTGTATTTGTCGTAATCGCAATCCGTGATATCCAGCTGATGGGCCAGGCTACCCATGAGCAAAAGCGTGTATGCGTTTGCATCTGAATAGTTCCGGCTTTTGAGATAATCGGCCATTTCTCTGAAAAGCCTTTTGCTTTTGGCTCGTTGGCTCGTGTCTGTGATGTCTGTCTGCGGCAGTACTTGTGTGTTTGCGCTGTTGAATATGACACCGTTTACCGTGTAGTCCTTGAACAGCGGACAGCCGGGTGTCTCGGCAAATGCTGTGCTCAGCACACCTTTTTCAAAGACAATTTCCTTGAGTTGCGGGCAGTTGCTAAGCCAGTGTGTGCCTCCTCCCGAAGATATTATGTTGCCCCCGAACACCACACGCTCAAGACTCGCACATTCCGTAAAGGTGTCCCAACCGTCAATGTGTCCTATGGTGCCGTCAATGACGATTTCTCTTAAGTTTGGGCAACCCTTTACTGTTCCTGAACCAGCGATGTATCGTACATTGTGCATTTTGAGAGTTTTCAGCTTGGGGCAGTTGGTGAAACAATGCTTAATGTTTTCTGCATGTCGGGGAAATACTACTTCTTCCAGTTGTCGGCAATTGTCGAAGGCCTGTTTGTCAATAGATGTGTTTTCGGCCAATACCACACGTTTCACTTTGGAGTTGCAGAAAGCCTTAGCTTCAATGTGGGTAAGAGATATAGGCATTATTATCTCGTCAACGGCACAGCCGGCAAAGGCTTCCTGCGGTATGGCATTTTCGTCGTTGATAGTTTTGCCGTCGGCAGAGTAGGCCGTGTTATCTTTCTTTAGTTTGGTTTCGCTCAGGTCAAGACGTAAAACTGTATTGCCCTTTTGTGCCGTCATTATGCCGTCGGCATCCAAAAGTTTGCGCAGAAGCCTCCAGTCTGTGCCGTTGAGTGTGCCCTTTATTTTAAGGTCGTTGATAGTGGAGAACTTGTTTGCGGTGATTTGTTCCGACAGCGTTCCAGGAATGTTTACGTTTACAGTAATCTTTTTGGCATGGGCTGTTGTTGCCAAAATGGCTGCAACAGTCCATGCGATTTGTGCTTTGTTCTTCATTGTAGGTGTTGTTTTGGTCTGTTTATTTGTATAAACGCGAAACATTGACAAAGGTAACGCGAAAAATTGTTAAAACAAAGTCGCTTCATCAGCTTTTCAATGAAGACATATGTACAGGAATATGCAGGGGAGCATTTCTGCCGGCAGAATGCTCCCCTGTTGGGGTAGAAAGTCAATATAGGGTCTATTTCATACTGCTTGCTGCTTTGTTTGCAACCCTACTCTTGGGCCTCACAATATAGTTTACTACCGGGAAGGTTTGTCCGTCAATCGTGTGTTTGTACCAGCAGAGGTTCCAGTCAAAGAAGGTACGATTGGAGTTGCGGTCACCGGATGCCAGGCCGGGCACGCACGCAGAAACGGCAAAACCGCTGCCCTCGGTGTGTGTTGTTTCATTGGTGTTGTTGTAGCCGAAACCGGATCCGGCTTTGACACATCCAGTGGTGACTACCAGCTCGCTCTCTACACCAAAGGTGAATCCGGCAGTTTTTGAGGTGCTTTCGTCCAAGGCTATTTCACGGATAACAGAACCTCCGGATCCGGTGGTTACCCAATCGTCTTCTCTGCCGTTGCCCCACATCACGTTGCCTACAGACTTAATGTCTTTGCCGGAGGCGGGATAGGAATAGGGGTCGCCGATGCGATGGTTGAACACCTGGCTGATGTCGGGTGTGCCCGGTGCGTCGGCCATTAAATACTGATACTCTTTGGCTGCCAGTCCTATGGTTTTGGCCTGTCCGGGCATGGCGATGATGAAGTTACCGCCCAGCTCGTCAGGATTGTCGGCTTTTACTATTTCATAGGTGTATATGGTATAAGGGGTTACCTGCATTACTACGCGGTCGTCATCGCGAGCTTCATATTGTTGGCTGTAGGTGATGGTCTTGCCTGAAGATGTCGATGAGCTGCACTCCTGTTGTATTTTGGTGGTAAAGTCCATGCCGGCAATTTTTTGTCCGGTGATGGGTGCGTTGATTTCCAGCTCAAACCCCAAAATGGCCGATGAGGATATGCTGCTTGATTGGGTCGTTGTGGTGGTGCTGCTGCGCGAATAGCCCCATGAGGTGACAAAATCATAGTCGGGCTTTTGCTCGCCTTCGGCGTAGGAGTAGGTGGGTGGTGCGGCTAACATGGCATAGATGCGTGGCTCGGAATAGGCTGCTGTTTTTGATTTGAATTTCAGCTGCTTGCTCATAGTGCGGTCGTTGACTGCACATAGTGCGGCTGAGTTGCACCATTCGGCATCTCCGCCTCCGAACCACCACATGAGCTCTACCTGGTTGAGCTGTCCCTTGTTTTCCCAGCGTGTGCCATTTTTGCCGTAGTGAAAATATTTGTCGTCGTAGTATGTCTGTCTGGTAACCGTATATTTGTGCTCTTTGTCGAAGTTGTCTTTGGGTTCGAACCATGCATCGCACATGCAGGTGAGATTGTATCGCGAGGCATTGCGATCGAGACTGTTCCAACTGGCGAAGTAGTAGAGGCCGTCCTGCCCGGTGCCCTTTACGTCGGCAGCAATGATGTGATCGGCCAGAATGGACCAATGTGTGTCGTCAACAAACCCCAATACCTGTTCCACAAATTTGACTTTGCCTTGTTCTGCATCCCATGTCCAAAGGTCGGCACCAACGATGATGTCGCAGGGCTTGTCTTGACCGCGCAAATAAGGGAGAGTGATGTTATTATTGCCGATGTGGCCGTCGTAGCCGCGGAAACTGCCTACATTGTTGCCGGTCATTGGAACTGTTTCAAGATTGCCCGAGGCTCCCAGTTTGTAGCGATAGATGTTCATCGTGGCGTTTTTGGCTATGGTGGTGCCACTGAAGTTGCGCATCAGTGTTACGATTTCCGGATAGACGCTGTTGGTTACACGTCCTACCTTGATGTCAAGGAACCATGTTTTTCCCGCATCTCCCGAGACTTCTACCGAGGCCATTTCGTCATCTAGGTTGCCATTCCTATATATGCTGACCCAGCATCGGCCTGTGGCACGCATTACGAGCACGTCCTGTACGCCGTCGCTATTGATATCTCCAAGGGCGATGCGCACGGGCGCATCGGGATTGTTGGTGCGGAAGCTGCGGTGTGCCAATAACGACTGTTTTTCCTGGCCGTTCAACAGCTTTGCCCCGTCATAGATATAGACATCACCGTTCACGCTCACTACGATGTCATCAACGCCATCTTCGTTGAAATCTGCCGAGAGTATCTGGAAGTGTCGTTGCACATAGTCAATGCGCGACTCTGTTGTGCGGTTTTCGTCATCGTAGAGAAAATACTTGAGGCGGTTCTTGGCAAGTGGGGCGTAGTAGTATGTGTTGGGCAGGGTAACTTTTTTTACTTGGTTGTAGTTTAGTGTGGAATCGCCATAGAATTCCAATGTGATAGTGCCGTTGCCAAACACATCCGGTGAGTCGGTGCGCTTATATTTACCATTGATGAGCTGTGTCCATAGGCGCATGGGACGGCTCCACTTCCCCTCTACGATATACTGACGTCCTCCTGGCGATGTCATGGCAGTCATCTTGCGCAGCGTGTTACGATCATTCTGTTCTGCAAATCCGTTGTGATGAAAGTCAAAGTTTTGAGGATCGCGGCCATTCTTGTCACGACAAGAAAGAATACCAGAACGCTTTTCCAGATCACCTGAACGATACTGCCCACCGCCAAAATCGAAGACAACACTCTGCATGCCAGCCTTCATGGTGTAGGTGTCGCCGAGGGGACCATTGCTTTCGCCCTTTACGCGGGTTGGCATATTCTTGGGCAGTAGATCGAATCTTTGCATCATAGGAGTGTAGGCCGACGGAGCACTTCTCATGCCACGCACATGAAAGCCTACGCTGTTGTCCAAATGTGTCATTATCATCACATTATCCTGTCCATCCTGTAGTACGAGGCTGGTGGGTTTCAGATTCTTGGTGCTACGCAACAGATAGCGTGCTTGAGATGCAACGTTGATGGTTCCCTTATAAAGGTCACCGTGAGGTGTGAGCCCCAGTGAGTAGACGTCAGTGTCGGTTCCTTGTGAGGGCCATTCTCTACCGCGGCTCTTCATTGCTTTGCCTGCCTTCGCATAGCCTCCCAGTTTGCCGATCAGGTAATCCACCTCTCCTTGTGAGGGCAGGGTCCATCCTTCGGGTAGCGCTTTCAACGCTGCTGCCTTTGTGTAATATACGTCATTATCTCCATGCACATACATACGTGCAGGACTTCCGCTGCTTGCCACGTTCCAATCTTCCAGCTTTGCCACACGCCCCACTCCGTCGAGGCCGTCTTTGGCATGCAGATCTTCGGCCATCCATAGTTGGTCGCCTACGCGTACGATGGTATAGTTGTATCCGTCAGCGTCCTCACAGCGGAAGAAGTCAAAGTAGATGGGGTGAGAAGATCGTGGGGAATTCATTGTGATAGTGCGCATTTGGCCCGAACTGCCTGTGAATCTGAGCACATCGCCTACGGCATATTCAAGTTATACTCTCTTAGGCTTATTGCTAATTTCTGTGATGAATGGAGAGCGGGTAAAGTCGTCAACTGTGGATGTCTCGGCGGATTGGCTGGTCTGCCAACTCAAATCAGCCATCAAAGTTTCCGATGTGTTACCAGCCCATTTTATACTGCGCTTTAGCCCCGGTGCCGTAGCTCTTACTATATATACACCCTTGCCCAAGGGAGGAAGGGTCACCGAGGCAGAATATGAGGATACTTGCAGTCGTGTCTGCCATGCGAGACGCCCATCTATCGTATAGATGGCGAGCTGTACATCGGAAGGTCGCTTTAAGCTTACTTGCAGTTTGCCGCCTGTAATTCGCAGGTCTCCGCTTTGTTCGTGGATGGCACTATTAATGGCCGTGAGGTCCTCTTTGGATTTGAGCAGCAGGGTGTCTTGTCCTTGAAGCGATGCGCTCTTGCCATTGGAGAGGTTCTCTACAACGACCCCGTCAACAGTGGCAGTTTCACCGCGTCCGGCAAATGTAATCTTGTAGACAGGATGCCCAACATCGGCCCATGCAGCTATGGAGGAAAATAGTATGCCTGCTGCAGCAAAGCAAATGGTGAGATGCTTGAAAGAGTTGAATTTCATCATAAGAAAGAATTTGATTGTTGTAACGATTGCAAAACTATTCTTTCGTGTGGTGTTTTGTGTTTTCATCGCAAAAACAACAAAAATCATGCGAAAAACAACGGGGAGTTTTTCTTATAATGAGAATTGAATCATGTTTCAGGTATGCGTTCTCTGCCTCCGGATAGTTTTTTCACAAGTGTAGTGAGAGCTACTCGCGTGTGACACATTTCTTGTAAGCTTGAGGAGTCATGCCTGTGAACTTACAGAATTCTTTGTGGAAATTGCTTCGGTCGTTGAATCCGGCCTTTTCGTATACTTGTGACAATCTTACCGTGTCGGAGGCAATAAGTTCTTGTGCATACTGCAGACGCAGACGCATTCTCCAGGATCGGAATGTCATGCCGTACTCGCTGCGCATGTAGGCTGCAAGCTGTTGGCGTGTTACACCCAGCTGGCGTGCTATGAGGTCGGTGCTGGTATCATTCTTTAAATAGAGTTTCTGCTCTATCCAGCGGTTAAGGTGAATTTTCAGTGTAGGCACGAAAGTGCTGATGTCGCATTCGACTTGTTCGGTCTTTGTCTGTTTGCCGGCCTCATAGCCTGAGGCCTGTACAAAGAACGCCCCGTCTGCAATGTAGTTTATCATGGTGATGGCTACACTGAGATAATATATGGTGTAACATACTACAAAAAGACTATAACTCATGGTGTCCATAGGACGTGCACTGACTGCCAATGCCATGATTCCTATGATTAGTGCGCTGTAGAACATAAGCCGCACGGGATGTAAATGTGTACCGACATCTTCATCATAGAACTCTTCCAAGTTGGCCTGCACACGATGGGAAAGTCGGTGAAACATGCAAGTGTGAGCCACCAGTTGTCCTGTATAGGCCAACAGTGCTATGGGCCACAATATACGGTAAAGAAGGGGGAAAAGTAGTTTTGAGATGACTAAAAGCAGGCTGCATAGGATGCGGCAAAGATGATGATGAATTTGCGTAGTGAGAAGTTTGCAGGAGCTATGAGTGTCGAGGATGTGTAAGTGAAAAGCAGGGCTTGAAAAGAGGCCACGCTGAGGGTGACAAGAGATAGAAGATCCGTGTCTTTACCTGAGCTCTTGAAATAGCCGGAGATGGAAAGCAGTGCAAAGGTTGCAAAAAGGATCCATCTTGCTCGCGAGAGCTTATCCCACTGCTCTCCGTGAGGAATGCGAAGGAATGCAAGTACCAGTGCTGCTGTGGCAATGACGGCTGATGATATAATGGAGAGGGCAAAATGAATAAGCATATATATCATTTCGCTATGATCGGTTGCTGGGGAATGCAGAATTTGCTGCAGCATGTCATCGTTCTTGTTTTTGTTTGACGTACAAAAATACGAAAATAGGTAAGAATGGCATGCTCCAATAGGAGGTTATAAGGTAAAATAGTTGTGTTTGGAACTTATTTTACGTGAGTTCGACGAAATATAATC
>DJPH01000024.1:0-864 GCA_002439755.1 Prevotellaceae bacterium UBA6417
CAAATACATTCGTTTCGTTGTCAAGAATACCACCCACGCAGGAAAGGTAGACACTCGCGTGTTCAACAACCCGGACGTAACGGGTATCACTTTCAACCTTAGCGAGTTCCAGATGTACTCGGGTCTCGACAAGGATCGCATACAGTACGACTACATCCCCGGCATGAAGGATGCCTGCGATGCCATGAAAGCCATCCTCGATGTAGCTGAAAAGATGGGCAAACATGAAATGACCACCACCGAGTTCAACGACAAGTTTGAAGCAGCCATCGCTGCCGTGGAAGCTCTCTATGCCGACACCACGGAACTGGTTGCACTGACCAAGACCTATCGTGAAAGCTATATCGCCAAATCTGTGGTCAGCGAAGAGAACTACGGCTTGGGCTATGTTGATAGCGAAGAAGCCATCGATGCTTTCGCCAATGCAGTTACCGAAGCCAAGAACAGTGTAAGCCCCGTCAGCCCCACCAAGGAGCAGATCGACAATGCCATGGCCAAGATGAAGGAAGCCTTCAAGACCTTCATGAGCCATGTAGGCCAGCTCGAGCCCAACAAGTGGTACAACATCTTCGGAGGTTCGCTCTATCCATACACACAAGGGCAACCCATCTTCCTCAACAGTACATCGACGGGTGACCAGCTGCATATCGGCACCTATCCCCTTGAGACAGCCGACCCGACCTCTGATCCCTATGCTATCTGGCGTCTCGTTCCCATTGAAGGACAAGAGCCCACAGGCAACGCAGTAGGATGCTATGCCATCCAGAACATGGGTACCGGACAGTACTTCGGTGCTTACCGCGGACAGGGTGCAAGCCTCTCGCCGCTGATGTCACACGAAAAGACTCCCTACAACATCTATTA
>DJPH01000024.1:976-36577 GCA_002439755.1 Prevotellaceae bacterium UBA6417
TTCATAGTTCTCAACTATCCGGCAGACGGTAACGAGCAGCAGTCGTTCATCTTCAAACCGGTTGAAAGCGACGTTGTAGCCATCACCTACTACCTTGACAACAGCCTCAACACCATGGTATTGCCTTGGGCCGTTGACGAACTCGCAGAATTCAACGATGGTATCAGCGGAGCCACCGTCAAGACCTATGCCGTGAAGAGCCTCACAGCTACTGAGGAAGGCAGCCGTCTCGAACTGAAAGAGAAGACTTCTTTCGAAGCAGGTGAACCCTTCATCATTATGGTCAATGACTATACACAATGTGACAATGACGCCAAGCAGCCGATCTACTTCCCTCTGCCAACTGATGTCACCGACACTTCCTCCGTTGTTGCCAACGGACTCATCGGTACACTCGAAGGCATGACCGTAGCAGCTCCGGGTATGGGTATATTCAACTACGATGCCACAGACACAAGCTGGAAGCTCGCAGCTAGTGCAGCTAACCTCTTCATCAGCGGACGTTACGGTTACATTGACCCGAAGAAGGTGGTAAACGAAGAAGGCGATGCCGACCTCGTTCTGGAAACCGCAGACCAAGTAACGGCTGTAAAACCGTTTATCGTGACCAAGGCTACCGACAAGGTAAATGTCTACAGCATTGACGGCAAGCTCCTGAAGTGCAACGTCAAAGCTACCGAAGCCCAAAAGGACCTGAAGAAAGGCATCTACATCATCGGTAAGAAGAAAATCAGCATCAAGTAAGTTTTTTTTCTCATAGCGCTACAGAGGTGCGGGCCATACAAAAGGTTCGCACCTCTTTTATATATCCCCGCACCGAATCCTGTAGAAAAGCTCTTGCCTGACAAAGCCGTCAAATTTCATCTGCTGCGCTTGCTGCAAAGGCTTTTTTTACCTATTTTTGTGCCACAAAGAAGACAACAGATGCATTTAAAAGGAAAAACCATCAGTATTTTCAAGCCGCTACTGCTTATCTTGCTGGTAACAGCCATCTCAAGCTGTTCGAAGAGCGAAGAACACATTGTACCCACCTATTTGCTTAAAATTGTTGAGGTTTCGGAACAACTGGCAAGGAACAGCAACGCCATTTATCAATTGAACCAACTGAAAATCACCCAGTATGACGAGAACAAACAATATATGCAGACAGACGAATCAGAGGCATTGCAACGCTTCCAAAAAGCAAAATCGCTCATCGAAGCATACGACTGGACAGCCTTCAACCTGGAATCCGGCAGCAGCCTTACGCTACAACTCGTAACTTATGAAGGCGAAGTTGTGTCATCAGCACCTATAATCCTAAAACGATAAATGTATGAAAGCACTGACCAGCAACAAATATATATGGCTTGTAATTGCCCTCACCGCAGCCTTACTAACTGCCTGCTCTGACAATGATGATGACACTGACGGCACAGGAATCTACAAACTACTGGTGAGCGGCTCCTCAAATTCGTACCTGCAAAACGATGAATTGGAAGAGGCCACCTCAAGCATCATCGAAAGATTCTCACCGGCATCAACGGGATTCGAATGCACCCTTGAAGAAGCAGGCAAACATTGGAACAATGCCTGCGACTCGATATTGAAAACCAATTGGCTTGAAAAAGACATTGCAATAGGTGATACCACATGGGTGGAAATAGCCCTCGTCAAAGAGGCAGGCTCCAATGAAGGCAGCACCATCATTAACCGCCGGAAGATAGAGTTCCCCATCTTCCTGTTCAGCTTCAAGACAGACAACGCTTCGCCCAACTATGCCCTGAATATAAAGGCCCAAATGGAAGTGGCAGCCATCCTGAAGCAGTTTTACGACAACGGGCAAGACGGTTTCTCAACCAAACTGACAGACGCAAAAGAAAAGCTGGAAGCCGCAAGCGATTCTATCTTATCCTACAATTGGAAGCGAAATGACATGGCCATTCAAAAAGGTACATCATTCACCCTGAAGCTGGTGGGCGGCACAAGTTCGTTGGCACAACCTTGGCCAAGTTACGCGTCAAAAGAAATTACACTGCCACACTATTGAGAATATGACGGAAATCAAAAACAGCTGGAAAGAAAAAGGCTACGTTAACGAGCCTATACCCGCAGGCACAGACTTGAAAGCCGAGATAAGGCGCATGTGCAAAGAAAAGAATGCCGTAATCATGGCACATTACTACACGGATAAGCCATTGCAGGAAATAGCAGACTTTATTGGCGACAGCCTGGCCTTGGCACGTAAAGCAGCAAAGACGGATGCCGACATCATCGTGATGTGTGGTGTCCATTTCATGGGAGAGACAAACAAGGTGCTATGCCCGGACAAGAAGGTGCTGATTCCCGACCTGAACGCATCGTGCTCACTGGCAGAAAGCTGCCCCGCCAAAGAATTTGCGACTTTCATAAAAGCCCATCCGGGCTACAAAGTCGTTTCATATGTCAACACTTCGGCCGAAGTAAAAGCCCTGACCGACATTGTAGTGACATCATCAAACGCCAAACAGATCGTGGAAAGCTTCCCGAAAGATGAAAAAATCATCTTCGGACCTGACCGGAACTTAGGCGAGTATATCAACCAGATTACAGGGCGGAACATGCTGCTATGGAATGGAGCTTGCGATGTACATGAACGCTTTTCGGTAGGCAAAATCATAGAACTGAAAAAGCAATATCCTAAAGCAAAGGTACTGGCTCATCCGGAATGCAAAGGAGCAGTGCTGAAACTGGCCGACATTGTCGGCTCGACTGCAGCCCTGCTGAAATATACTGTTGAAAGCGATGAACAAACATTTATCGTAGCAACAGAAAGCGGAATACTGTTTGAAATGCAGCGCAAAAGCCCGGAAAAGACATTTATACCCGTACCACCAGATGACGGGGAGACTCCGGGAAAGACATGCATGTGCAACGAATGTGCCTACATGCGCATGAATACCATGGAAAAGCTTTACAATTGTCTGAAGTATGAGTGGCCGGAAGTGCACGTTGCCCCCGAAATCATCAAAGAAGCCGTCAAGCCTATTGACCGCATGATTGAATTGTCTGAAAGATTAGGCATCTGAGACTTCTTGGCACAAAACAACGGCAACGGCATCTGTAGGCAAAGAATCCTACTTCTTTAAGATTACCAGCGGTGAAAGAGCAATTTTCAACGCTGTTGAAGTCTGCCCTAACTGCCGTTTGATGTTTCCTGACTTTATCTCTTCGGCACTTACATATTTAATATTCTTGGCAAGGTAAGGCATCAAGTCGGCACCAATATTGTAGCCATCGTCGATAAGTTTGAGAGGAATACTGATGCCCTCATAACCGGAACGTTTTTCACCTTGTGTCCCAACGCTATCACCGGGACGTGGTATATTAGCCTCCAGCTGTTCGAAAGTTTTCCTGTCACATTGCAGTTGATAAAGATACCAATGTCCCTTCGGGGAAGCAATGGCCGAATCTGCGGCAAGAGCCTTAAGGCGGCTTTCTTCGTCATACTTAACAACCAGCACATAATTATTCTGCAATGCTGCCTGATAGTCCTCTGCCTGTGGATTTTTTGAACGTTCCCGGGGCATCCTTTCAAGCAAAATGTGGGCATCCATTTCACCAAACGTATAGTTTACCAAGTAATTGACAATCTGCTTTCCTACGCTTATTATATTGAGATATTGCAGGATTTCTTGTTCGCCGCTGTAACGGCTAAGGTGCACAGAGGCAATTGGATTAATGGCAAAACGAGAATGAACATATTCCAAACGGTTTCCGGAATCTTTGATGACAGACATCCCTATCACGCCTTCGTCAGGAGATGAAGCAGCCGCCCGGGCGAACAGCAAAGGTAACATGCCAGCCATTATAAGCAACAACCTTTTCATATACTATCAATTTATTGAACTGCAAAAATAAAAGAAAAGACGGACTTAATGGTTCCCTGACATGGCAAAAATAAAAACAGCCACTTCACGCATGGCAGTTTGAACAGAGAAGGTCATTTTTGACATCAAAAAGCACGAATGTTGATGCACTTAGAGAAATTAAACAACAAAAAGCCAACTAAAGCAGGGAAAAATACCTATATTTGCACGCTTATTGTTCGCAAGAGCTGAATTTTGAAAAATCAATAATTAAATAGAAATGCAAAACAAGGGATTTGTAAAAGTATTTGCTGTACTACTTACGCTCGTATGCATCTACTACCTGTCGTTTTCTTTTGTGACACGTCACTACGAGAACAAGGCAGCCAAAATGGAGGCTAAAGCCGGAATGCTCTATTTAGACTCGATGAAGAACGAACGGGTATGGCTGGGAGCGTACACTTTGAAACAGTGTCAAGAGATGCAGATTGGTTTGGGTCTGGATCTAAAGGGAGGTATGAATGTTATTCTGGAAGTATCAGTTCCGGAAGTAGTAAAGGCCTTGGCCGACAATTCACAAGATGCCAACTTTGTAAATGCAGTAAATGAAGCCGCATCAGAAGCTTCAAAAAGCCAAACAGACTTTATATCGCTATTCGTAAAAAGCTACCAGCAAAAAGCCGGCAAAGACAAGCTTTGCACCATTTTTGCAACACAGCAGCTCAAGGGCAAGGTAACCACCCGGAGCAAAGATTCAGAAGTTGAAAAGGTGCTGCGCAGCGAAGTGAAATCTGCAGTAGACAACTCATACACTGTCATTCGCACCCGTATTGACCAGTTTGGCGTTGCTCAGCCCAACATTCAGATGCTTGAAGGGCAAATGGGGCGCATCATGGTTGAAATGCCCGGTATCAAAGAGCCTGAACGTGTGCGCAAGCTGCTGCAAGGTAGTGCAAATCTGGAATTCTGGGAAACCTACGATGCTCCGGTCATTGTTCCGCAACTGGCATCATTAGATACCAAATTGGCAGCCAACAGCACAAGCAGCAATGCTGTAGCCGACACGACAGCAGCCGCTACCGACAGCACCAAAGACAAAGAAACTGCCACCAATAAAAAATCGGAGCTGTTGTCACAACTAAGCAATAAGAAAGGCAATGCTGCTTCAGACAAGGAATTGGAACAAGCCCGCAAGCAACACCCCCTGCTATCAGTTCTTCAGCTGGTTCCGGCTCAATCTGGCGGTTGCATGGTAGGATATGCCTTATCACGTGACACAGCAGCTGTCAACCAATTAATTCACTCGGAAATTGCAAAGAACACTCTTCCTGAAGACTTGAAGCTGTTATGGGGCGTAAAACCTTCGTCAATGTCGCAAAAAGCAGAAATCTACGAGCTTTATGCCATCCGCATGTCGGGTCGCAATGGCAAAGCACCATTGGAAGGAAACGTCATCACAACAGCTAAAGCCGATTTCGACGAATATGGACGGCCGTCTGTAAGCATGTCTATGAATACCGATGGTGCACGCACTTGGGCACAACTCACAAAAAAGAACCAAGGCCACGCTATCGCCATTGTCCTGGATAACTTGGTGTACAGTGCACCCAACGTAATAAATGCCATTACAGGCGGAACATCATCCATCACAGGTAACTTCACGACAGAAGACACAAAAGACTTGGCCAACGTACTCAATTCAGGAAAGATGCCGGCACCCACCCACATCGTACAAGAAGAAATCGTAGGTCCTTCTTTAGGACAGGAGTCCATCAACCAAGGCATTCTTTCTTTTGTCATCGCGTTCATCCTTCTGATGATTTACATGTGCGGAATCTATGGCTTGATTCCGGGAATGGTGGCCAATTGTGCTCTGATTCTGAACTTCTTCTTTACATTGGGCGTACTTACCTCTTTCCAGGCAGCCTTAACCATGTCAGGCATCGCCGGTATGGTATTGTCGCTCGGTATGGCGGTCGACGCCAATGTGCTTATTTATGAGCGCACCAAAGAAGAACTGGCCAGTGGCAAGCAGCTTAAGACAGCCATAGCAGATGGTTACGGAAATGCCTTCAGCGCCATTATTGACTCTAACGTAACATCTATTATAACAGGTATCATCCTGTTCTACTTCGGAACAGGTCCCATCCGAGGATTTGCGACAACATTGATTATCGGTCTGTTGGCATCATTGTTCACTGCCGTTTGCCTCACACGTTTGGTATATGAGCACTTCTTGAACAAAGACAAATGGACTAACCTGACATTCGTCACCGGATTGTCGAAGAACCTCATGAAAAATCCGCATTTCCACTTCATGAGTGCTTACAAATATTCTTTCGTTATATTTGCCATTGCACTATTGGTAAGCTTTGCCAGCTTCGGCATCCGTGGTTTAAGTCAAGGCATCGACTTCTCAGGTGGTCGTAACTTTGTGGTACAATTCGAACAACAAGTAGAGCCCGAAACCGTCACAAAATTATTACAACCGGAAGTTGGCGATGCAACTGTATCATGTATAGCATTGGGTACTGACCACAAGACCATTCGTGTAACAACCAACTATCGCATCAATGAAGAAAATCCCGAAATAGATGCACAGATTGAAGAGTTCCTCTACAAGGCACTGAAAAAGGGAAAACTCTTAGCCGATTACGTAACTTTAAATAGATTCATCGACCGAGACAACCGTGCCGGAGGCTCCATCATCAGTTCACAAAAAGTAGGCCCGTCGATTGCAAAAGATGTTACTCATGGTGCCATCATCAGCGTTATCTTCGCTTTGGCTGCCATCTTTGTCTACATTCTGATACGTTTCCGCAATGTAGCTTTCTCTATCGGAAGCACCATAGCTTTGGCTTGCGATGCTATATTGATTATAGGTACTTATTCTCTGTTGTGGGGCATCGTTCCATTCTCGCTCGAAATAGACCAGACCTTTATCGGAGCCATTCTTACTTGTATAGGATACTCCATCAACGACAAGGTGGTTATATTCGACCGTGTACGTGAATTCCTCCACTTATACCCGAAACGCGACCGTCAATTGCTCTTCAACCAATCATTGAACACGACATTGGCTCGTACCATCAATACAAGTTCTACAACATTGCTCGTTTTGCTTTGCATCTTCATCTTAGGTGGAGACAGCATCCGCAGCTTTGCCTTTGCCATGATTCTCGGCGTTATTTACGGAACATTGTCTTCATTGTTCCTCGCAGCTCCATTAGCTTATCTGACAATGGGCTATAGAATGAAAGACAAAGACGACGCAACTGCACAAGCAGGAACGATAGCCTCAGAAGCAAGATAAATCAAGACTTATCTATATAAGAGCAGCGTACATCTATTGTGCGCTGCTCTTGCTTTTATCCTAAAAGTTCGAGACATATCACAGCTTTTATAAGACCTATTGCCAGAGTATTGCAACAAAAGTAGTAATTTTGCCAAAGCAAGCTCTATTTACGACAAAACTAAGACATAAAAAACAATATGAAGCGCCAAGCACAAATACATCAAATTGAAAATCCGGAAAAAGTTTGGGATTTTGTAGTAATAGGTGGTGGAGCCACCGGTTTAGGATGCGCAGTAGATGCCGCAACCCGAGGATATAGCGTTGCACTATTTGAAAAGGATGATTTTGCCAAATGTACATCCAGCAGAAGTACGAAATTGGTTCACGGAGGAGTACGCTATCTTCAAAAAGGCGATGTGAAATTAGTGCTCGAAGCTCTGCGCGAAAGGGGACGCATGAAAGCTAACGCACCACATCTGGTAAAGGATCAGGCTTTCGTCATATCAAACTATACGTGGTGGGACAATGTCCTTTATTTTTGCGGGCTTGTATTCTATGATATCCTTTCATTCGGATTCGGATATGGCCGCTCACGCTTTATTGGTAAAGGAACTGTAGCCCGTTACCTGCCCGTATCGGTAAAAAAAGGATTGAAAGGTGGCATTGTCTATCATGACGGACAATTCGATGATTCTCGAATGGCCATCAATCTGGCTGAGACTTGCATTGAAAATGGCGGCTGCGCCATCAATCACATCTCGGTAACCTCCATTTTGCACAATCAAAACGGAAAAGCATGCGGAGTAACAGTTACCGACAACGAAAGTGGCAAGACTTATACCGTTAAAGCCAAGAATGTTATCAATGCCGCCGGTATCTTCGTAGACAGCATCATGCAAATGGACGAACCAGGAATGCCTCCTATGGTCAGACCAAGCCAAGGCGTACATCTGGTATTAGATATGAAATTTCTGCAAAGCGATTATGCTCTAATGGTACCCAAGACCTCAGACGGACGCGTTCTGTTTGCCGTTCCATGGCATAACCGCGTGGTTGTGGGAACAACAGACATCCTCCGCGAACATCCCGAAAGCGAACCGAAAGCCTTGGACGAAGAAATTCAATTCATTCTCAATACTGCCGGTCTGTATATGGATCCTGCCCCCACCCGCAAAGATATCGTTTCAGTCTTTGCCGGCCAACGCCCACTTGCTGCACCTAAGAAAGAAGGGAAAAGCACAAAAGAAATTTCACGCAGCCATAAGATTATCGTTTCCGACAACAATTTGGTTACAATTACAGGCGGCAAATGGACTTCATATCGTCTAATGGCCGAAGACACCATCAACAAAGCCATCGAACTAAGCGGCCTGGAGCCACGCAAATGCGTAACCAAATCATTCCGCATCCATGGATACCGCCCAAATCCAGATCTGACCAATCATCTGTATATATACGGCAGCGATGAACCGGCTATATTGCAATTGCAAAAAGAGAATCCTTCATTCGCAGAAAAATTGTCTTCCAAATTCGACTATACAGTAGCCGAAGTCATATGGGCCGTACGCGAAGAAATGGCTCGCACCGTCGATGATGTGTTGGCACGTAGAGTGCGCATGCTCTACATCGACTCAAAGGAAGCCGTCAATGTTGCACCCAAAGTTGCAGCTATCATAGCAAAAGAGTTAGGCTACGACAAAACATGGGAAGAGCAGCAAATCAAAGATTTCACAACAATAGCGTCCAACTACATCGTCAACCCTTAGATTCAGTAACATCTTAAAGCACCAACTCATGTCATTCCTTAGTCCTCCTCCTTTCAAGGAAGAAATGTCTTCCGAAAAAGTCTCCAAGAGTTATCCTTTGCTACGGTGGCAAGTTTTCCTGGGCGCATTCATCGGCTACGCGGGTTTTTACATCGTTCGCAAGAACTTTTCCATGGCCATACCGATGCTCGAACCTTTCGGATTTGAAAAGGGAGAATTAGGAATTGTCCTTTCTATGAATGCCGTAGCCTACGGATTCTCCAAATTCATCATGGCCAGCATATCCGACCGTAGCAACGCACGCCATTTTTTGCCGTTAGGTTTGATTCTGGCAGCTCTTTCCATGATGTTCATGATAGTCCCCATCCAATACATTGGTGCAGAACACAAGGAATGGGCCATCATACTGATGGCTGCGCTCAACTTCCTCGTTGGCTGGTTCAACGGAATGGGGTGGCCTCCATGCGGGCGTGTCATGACCCACTGGTTTTCCCAAAAAGAACGTGGAACCTGGATGTCTATTTGGAATTGCGCCCACAATGTTGGCGGTGCTTTGGTCGGGCCAATGGCAGTCTATGGTGCCATCTGGTTTGGTTCTTGGTTTTATGGAGCCGACGAACAACGATATTTCCTCATCGGCACATACTTGTTTCCTTCGTGTGTCGCCATTCTGATTGCCGTTATAGCTTACTGCCTCATTCGCGACACACCGCAATCATGCGGTTTGCCTTCCATTGAGAAATGGCGCAACGACTATACAGACTCTTATAGTGCAAAATCCGAAGAGGTCTTATCCTCCAAAGAAATATTCAGGACAGTACTTACCAATAAATACCTTTGGTACATTGCTCTTTCCAACGCCTTCGTCTATATGGTACGTTATGGCTGTCTGGATTGGGCTCCCACCATTCTGACAGAGCGCGGCATCAACATAAAGGATGCCGGATGGGCTTACTTCGCTTATGAAATGGCAGCCATTCCGGGCACTCTGGTTTGTGGATGGCTAAGCGACCACGTATTTAAAGGCAAGCGTGCCTTGCCAACCATCATATTCATGAGCATCGTTGCTCTATTCATCACCATTTACTGGCAATGTCTCGATGACATCAACATTGTATTGATTTGCTTGATAGCCATCGGATTCTTCATTTATGGCCCTGTGATGCTGATTGGCGTACAGGCACTCGATCTCGCACCAAAAAATGCAGCAGGTACAGCAGCCGGGCTCACCGGATTCATGGGATACGTTTTAGGAACGGCACTTTTGGCCAATATAGTTATAGGCTATGTTGCCCAACATGCAGGATGGAATTGGACTTTCCTTCTTCTTGTCGGAAGTTGCATTATATCCATTCTCTTCATGCTGCTTACATACAAGACAGAAAAAAACAACTAAACCACAATGGATAGAATCAAGCTCGCGCTCGAAAACGCGACCTACACAAAGGCCATTTGCATAGGACAGGGAATCTTAGGCGAAACTGCCCGAATCTTCAAAGAACAATTCCCCGGAAAACGTGCCATCATCATCGCCTGTAAAAGAACTTATGACATTGAAGGAAAGGACATAGCTGAAATCTTGCGCAATGCCTGCATCGAACAAGATGCACCTTACATTTTCGATGAGCCGGAAATGCACGCCGAATGGAAATACATTGACCGGCTGGATGCCATTCTGAAGACGACAGATGCCATTCCTATTGCCATAGGTTCGGGCACCATCAACGACATCACCAAACTGAGCTCCTACCATACCAACCGGCCCTACATGATTGTTGCAACGGCAGCATCAATGGACGGATATGTGGCATTCGGTGCATCCATCACGAAAGACGGAGCAAAGACAACATTCCCCTGCGCCTCGCCACAAGCCGTCATTGCCGACATTGACGTTCTGGCAACGGCACCCCAGAAGATGACGGCAAGCGGCTATGCAGATTTATTTGCCAAAGTACCTGCCGGTGCCGATTGGATTTTGGCCGATGCTTTAGGCATTGAGCCCATCGACCCGGTTGCGTTTTCCATCGTACAGGACGGGCTTCACGATGCCTTGTCCGACCCTGCCGGTGCACGTGACGGCAATCCGAAAGCTCTTCGCGGACTCATCGAAGGTCTCATGCTGGGCGGATTCGCCATGCAAGCATACCCAAAATCAAGTCGTCCCGCCAGCGGTGCTGACCATCAGTTCAGTCATTTGCTCAACATGGAACATTTCGTCATGCACAACGGCCAAGCCCCATCCCACGGCTTTCAGGTAAGCATCGGCACACTTCTCTCTCTTTCTTTCTATGAATCATTGCTTGAAACCGATGTCAACAGCATTGACATCGAAAAATGTATACAGGCATGGCCCGACCTTGCGACACAGGAGCAACAAGCCTTGAAAATGTTTGAAGGAACAGACTTTCCCACCCTCGGGGCCACCGAAATCAAGGCTAAATACATCTCATCTGATGCTCTTCGCGAACAGCTGCAATTGTTCAAAGACAAATGGGACGAAACCCGTCCTCGCCTGAAACGCCAGCTCGTACCGGTAGCCGAAGCCGTAAAGCGTCTCCGAACCGTAGGAGCTCCCACAACCCCCGAAGACATCGATTTGCCACGCACACGGCTACGCAACAGCATTATACCCGCACTATCCATACGCCGCCGTTTTACCATCCTCGACCTCGGCTTAAGGACATGCCAGCTTGACCGCTGGACAGACCATCTGTTTGGAAAAGGCGGATTGTGGGAAACCAACTAAAAAACAAATATCAATATACCATGACAGCATCCAAATTATTCAAATATTGGCAATGGCGCACCATCATCACAACAATGGTAGGCTATGCCTTGTTCTACTTTGTAAGAAAGAACTTCTCATTTGCCATTCCCGGGCTAAGCGCGGAATACGGCATCACAAAGACCAGTTTCGGCATCATCATGACCGTCGTAACCATTGTCTACGGCATCTCGCGTTTTCTTAACGGATTGGTTGCCGACCGCATCAATGCACGCTATCACATGGCCATCGGCCTGTTCCTTTGTGCCATAGCCAACTATGCCTTCGGCTTCGGCGCCGACCTAAGCACCCTTCTGACAGGTGAAACAAGTGGGGCGCAATTCACTAACACTATGGTTCTGATATTCGGAATCATTCTTATACTCAACAACTTTCTGCAAGGAAGCGGATTTCCGCCCTGTGCCCGTCTGCTCACCCATTGGATTCCCCAACAGGAACTGGCCACAAAGATGTCTGTATGGAACACTTCCCACTCCATCGGTGCAAGCATCGTTGCCATTCTCTGCGGCTATATCATGGGAACATTGGGAACCAACATGAGTGCCAATCCCGAAATCGTAGCCTCCATTGCCGCCCATCTGAATATCGACATGTCCGACTCCGAACGAATGCAAAGCGTACTTGAGTCGGCAGCCCACATGGGAGCCTGGCGCTGGTGCTTCTGGATTCCGGCCACCATCGCCTTGGCAGGTTCCATCGGCATTTTCCTCTTCTTGCGCGATACCCCGTCGTCGGTAGGGCTGCCCGAACTGCATGCCATCAACAAAACGGGCAAAGGCTCGTCTGCCGAATACAAGCAATTCATCCGCAAGCATGTTTTTCGCAACAAATGGATTTGGATTCTCGGCATCGCCAACTTCTTCGTCTACATCGTTCGCTTCGCCGTACTCGATTGGGGGCCCACCTTCCTGAAAGAAGCTCGCGGCATGTCCCTGTCCAATGCCGGATGGACCGTTGCCATCTTTGAGATATTCGGCATCATAGGAATGCTCGTCAGCGGATATGCCACCGACAAATGGCTCAAGGGAAAAGCCCACCGCACCTGCGTCTACTGCATGCTGGGCGTTGTCGTCTTCATGACAATCTTCCTGCTGCTGCCAGGCGGAACAAGCATGGGGCTCATGATTATTGTCCTCGCCATGGCCGGCTTCTTCATCTACGGTCCACAGGCCCTTATCGGCATCGCGGCAGCCAACCAGGCCACCAACCGCGCGGCAGCAACGGCCAACGGACTGACCGGCCTTTTCGGCTACGCCAGCGGTTTGGTCTCCGGTGTAGGCGTAGGTCTCTTTGTCGACATCATGAATCGTATAAATCCTGCCAAAAGCTGGGACTACGTATTTATCGGCATGATTGCCATCGCTGTTATCGGCATGATTGTTTTCTTGCTGATGTGGAATGCCAAAGCCGACGGATACGATGAAACAGAACACAACACGACAGACAACTGAACATGAACACGAATCTTCAGCAAAAGCTGGCCCGCATCAAGCATGTAGCCCTCGATATGGACGGAACCATCTATATGGGCAACAGCCTTTTTCCTTTCACCATACCCTTCCTCGACAAACTGAAAGGCATGGGCATCTCCTATTCTTTCCTAACCAACAACCCGTCCAAATCGTTAGACGACTACCTTCTGAAACTGGCCGGAATGGGCATACATGCCACTGAAGAGGAAATGTATACCACGACCGTGGCTACCATTGACTATCTGAAAGCCAACCTCCCCACGGCCAAACGGCTGTTTCTACTCGGAACGCCCAGCATGATTTCTCAATTCGAGAAAGCCGGCTACGTCTCCACTTCCGACAGTGCCGATGACACGCCCGATGCCGTCATTGCCGCATTCGACATGACATTGACCTATTCACGCCTGTGCCGCGCAGCATGGTGGATTTCACAAGGCCTGCCCTACATCGCCACCAATCCCGACCGCGTCTGTCCCACCAACGAACGGACCATCCTCGTCGACTGCGGTTCCATCTGCCAATGTCTGGAACATGCCACAGGCCGTCGTCCCGACATCACATTGGGCAAACCCGACCCCAACATGCTCATCGGCATCCTGCGACAAAAGCATCTTCAACCCGAACAAATTGCCATGGTGGGCGACCGCATCTATACCGACATCAAAATGGCACAAAACGCCCATGCCTTCGGCGTGCTCGTACTCTCGGGCGAAACCACGGCAGAGACAGCCGCAGCTGCCCCCGAGCCTCCCGACCTGACCGTGGCCAATATAGAAGAGCTGGGCAACCTGCTGGAACAATCACACAAATAAAGCCACCAAGACTTGATGGACATCAATGCGTAGCATGCGCATTATTGTCCATCAATATTAATCGCTTATTAAAGTAACCCCACATCACGGGATGCTGGCGGCCTTGCACGGCTTCAACCACCTTCTTATAGACATAAGCATACATCTCCCATGCCGTTATACGTCCGTTCTTGTCGGCATCGGCCGCACCCCTGAAGGCCTCTGCCAGATATTTCGTAAAATAACCGTTGTCGTATATCGGGGTTTCATACGAGCTTTCGTTTCCACGCGACGAAAGAAACAGCATTATCTGCGACTTCTTGATCCGGTCCTCACCCAGCGAGTCTTTTTTCGTCACTGTCGGCTTCCTCAATCCGCCCGAATGGCAGGCATCGGCCATCACGAACTTGCCATAGGCCTTGCTTTTTGCAAATACCTTGCGCACATCCTCATAGCTCAGGCAGCACTCCTCGCCGCCCGTATTGAAATCATAGGGACAAAAGCCTCCCGTATATCCGTGGCCGCTGAAAAAAAGCATCACAATGTCTCTTCGCCCGGCTTTCGCAAAGAGCCGTTCCATTGCATGTCTGATGCTGTCGCCGGTCGCCTCCTTGTTTTTCAGCACAACCACCTCGCTGTTTCTTTGCGACATGATGCGTGTTATCGTATCCACATCGTTTATCGGCATCCGCAACACGGGAATACTTTCGTTGGCATACTGCGACACACCGACGGCCAGCAGGTAAATCTTGCTTTTTTGTGCCCGGCAGCCAACAGCCGCCAGGCACAAAATCACAGCAAGAAGCGTCTTATAAAAATTCGTTGACATCAGCATTGTTCTCAAAGTCGGGAATCGACGAATCGTTGCTGCCCAGCAAATCGTCTACAACGCCATTGGCTTTGTCAATAAATTCGTCCAACAAGTCAGGATCGTCCGTCACTTCCTTTTCGTCCTCAATGCTGTTTTCTTCTGGCACTTCGCAAGTAGCATCGATCAGCTCTTCTGCGCCGTCTCCCAATTCCTCTTCAGCAGGTATCGGATCTTCGCTCTCCGTTATCGACCATTTGATTTCGGCTGTCGGCTGCTGTTCGTCAGCTTCGGCCTCCGGCTGAGCTTCCGTTACGGCAGCTTCGGTAGCTTCGGCCGTAACGATTGTTCCGGCATCGTCCGTCAATTCTTCTGTCAAGGCTTCCTCGGGTGTCTCTTCTGTTGCTTCGGGCTCTGTCGGTTCGGCTTCCTCCAGCACTTCATCGTCGAGAGCCTCTATGCCTTCCACCACATCGGCCTCAACATCAGCTTCAACGTCGGCCTCAACATCGGCTTCCGGCTCCTCTTCCGATATAGGTTCTGTCTTCTCTATCTCAATGTTTGCTTCTTCGGCAAGCATTTCGTCGTCAAAGTTTTCATTTCTTTGTTCATCACCTTTATTTTCAGGCTTTTTCTCATGGTGCTCAACTTTGGCTTCCTCTGCCGCTTCTTTGCCTTGCGACATGCCCAATTCAACATCATCCAAAATCGTTGCTCCTGCAACCGTGGCCCCGCCTGCTATCGCGGCACCGGCCACCAATTTTTCTTTCTTACTCATCAGTCTTTTTATTTCTATTGGTTATGTTATCGTTTAATACATTCCTGATATTTGCCGTCGGCAGATACAGATAGGCTTTCACCTGCATCGGCCTGTACGACACCGCAGCCTTTGTCAGACCTGTCAGCCTGAACAGATGCACATAGCCGGCCGCCGTGTTGCACAGATACAGCCAGCACTCATAAGCCTCGTCGTCGGCTTCGGCCAATCCGAAATAGGGCCTGCATCCCTGCCTGCCGGCCAGTTGCATCAGCTGATAGATGTTACACCGCACAGATTCCTTTCTGAAATCGTCGCGCACCACATCCATCTGCAAAACCCTTTTCTTATAGGTCGAGTCTTCCGACAAGAACATGTTGGCCATACTTTCCATCGGATAGCGGCGGTCATACAAGAGCCGCGCCTTTCCTCCGGCCGTCTTGCGATAATAGGTGTCGCCGTTGATGCCCTTCTGCAGGTAATGGCCGGCCCGGCGCACATAAAACATTCCGTCGGCCGAAAGTTCCATATCGTCTATAGCCGGACAGATATCCGCATTGCCCGTTTTCACACCCGGCCGGTTTGCCTCTTTGCCAAGGTCGCGCACAAAGTTGGCCGTCAGTTCCTTCCTGCTGCTGTTGGCCATCATGTCATACTTCAATGGAAACCTCAGACGCAGCTTTTTTGCTGCGCCCAAGGTCCAAGTCACCTCATACACCTTGTCTTCATGGTTGTCGATGATTACGGGGGTTTTCTCTGTTACCTTTTCCCAATCCGACCATTTGCCTTCGACACATTTCAAATCCTTATTGGCAAACGGGTTTTCCGACACGCCGAACACCCTGTCCAACAAGGCATATTCCAGGTAATTGTAGACGGGCGACGGCTGCAAAGCCTTCATGCGCCGGTCAAACAGGGGCATTCCGATATAATCCACCTGTCGTTCCCTGTTGATGTTCAGGCCCACGCGCCGTCCCTTTACTTTCAGCGTCGTATAACCCGTCCTCAACGTATCGGCCATGCTTCCTATGCGCAACTTCTCTACCGCCGCCCTCATATAGTCCGAATGAAACGTCACCTTTTGGCCATGACACCACCGGGCAACGCCCCATAGCACCATGCACAACAACAGGCAACCCGACATTTTCTTTCTATCCATTGTTCCGACAGTTTTTCAATGAACCGTTATTTTACGTTTACCCACTACATAGATGCCGGGCACCAGGCGCCTTGTCACCCTTTGGCCGGCTCTCAAATGCAGCGGCTCCATCAGTCGTCCGTCCACGGCATAGATGCCCGTCAGGCAATCCTTGTCGGCCACGATGTTCAGACCGCTTTCATCGGTCCACACGCGCAATCCGTCATCGCTGCCCTTGAGCATGCGCCCAATGGCGTTGATGCCGTCGTATGCGCCTATCGCCACATAGCGTTTGGCCCCGGCCTGTGCGGTCAGTCCCGTCAGGTAGCATTCAAACGGCTCTACCGCGCGCATGGCTTTCACGAACACACTGCCCGGCAGGTAGGTTTCCCTCCAGGTTTCGTTGTTCAGGGCATACACCGTGTCGGCCTGCGCCACCCGCTCATAGGCCGGGCGCATGGCAAAGCCCATGCCGGCCGCGGGCCGGGGAACGGCCTGCACTTCCACGTTCTCGGCACTGAATGTCACGTTGCCTGTGATGCAGAATTCCTCTTCATAATCATCGCCGTTGGGCATCGCTATGATATAAGGCTCGTTGGCTTTCACTTCCGTGCGTGCCTGCCAACCGTCGGCCCCGAGCCCGGCCAGCCAGAACAGGCCGTAGCGCGTGCCAAAGTCGCCGTCGCCTTCCATGCCTTTTCCTTCCCGGAAGGGATAGAGCTCCAGCCGGTGTCCTTGCAGGTTAGAGCCTTCGATGCGCTCCACGTCAAACGGCAATGCCAACGTTTCCCATCCGGCAGCCGTGCCTATACGCGTTTCCTTGCCAAAGGAGCGTGTATAACTTGCCTTCTTGGCTCTAAACGCCATGTGAGTGCGCAGTCCGCGCCCGGCGTTGAGCACAAGGTTTTCGGCCGTTGAGCCTGCCACCACATTGTCCCTTCTGTAAACTTCCGTTCCTTCGGGCACATAGATCAACACGGGCTCTTCACTGCCGAATGTCTCCCGGTCAACGGGCAGCGTGGTGTTCCACACCACTTCCAACAGGTTGGGGCATCCTTTCAGTATGCCCTCGCCCATGCGCTCGGTGGTAGCACTGAGATAGGCCTCTTCCAAGGTCGTGATGCCGCCCAATGCGCCGTCGGGCAGCACGTTCCACACGCCGGCGGCCATCGTGCGCGAACGGCTGATGTCCAACACGCGCAGGTGTTTCAGCCCTCTGATGCGCTCCAACTCCTGCTCATCCAGCAAGTAGTCCTTGAGCACGAGCCTTTCTACCGCATCGTCATAAACGGGGCGCCTCAGCTCAAACACCGCATCGGCCGTTACGTCCTTTGCCGGCATCACCTCGGGCAGACCCGCCCATCCCTTGAAATCATAATAGGGCTTCGAGGGAGCGTTCACGGCCTTGGCGGCCTCAGCGGCCGATGTGCCGTAGGCACACATCACGCTGTCCATGCGCTCACCGTCTACTACGAAATAGATTTTATAGCTGTTGATCAAGTATCGCCCGTAAATCCTTACATCGCCCGGCGGCATCACATCGGGCACATCTGCCCAGCCGCTGAAGATGCTCCCCTCTTTGGTGGGCACGTCGGGCGGCGTTATCGCCGTGCCATAGTCCACACTGTCTTTTCGGTAGACTGCATCGTCCAATACATAAACCAGCTCGTAGCGGTTCACCTTAAACCGGGCCGTCACCGTCACATCGGCTGCCGGCATCACCTCGGGCACGCCCTGCCATTCCTCAAAGGTGTGGCCTTCTTTCACGGGTATGGGCATGGCGGCAACCATTTGCGCCGGTGACGCACCGCAGGCACACACGGCACTGTCGCGGCGCTCGCCGTCAACCACAAAATAGATCTTATATACGTTGGCCGTCCTACTGCCTGTGACCGTCACATCGCGCGCCGGCATCACTTCGGGCACGCCCGTCCAGCCGCCGAATGTCGACCCCGGTTCGGCAGGCAGCACATAGGGCACTATGGGCGTACCGCTCAGCAGCGTTTCGGTATACACTGTCACGCCATCAAGCACATAGCTCAGCTTGAAGCCGCGCGCCACATACAGCTGCATCTGTGAACGACTCAGCATTTCATAGGCAGTCATCGCCATCACCACCACACTGTCGCGCCCGGTCACGGCAAACGGCTCTGTATAGACTTTGCTGTTTGTTGTCGGCAATGTTCCGTCCAGTGTATAGTAGACAGCCGCCCCTTCCACTTCGCTACGGATGCTCACCTTGCCGTCGACATAGGTGATTTGCGGCTGCGGCAACGGCACCGACAGACACAGCAGGGACACATCGCCGGCTCCGTTGCCGTCGAGCCCGTCACACATCAGGTAATAAGTGCCCTCCTTGGCTACTTCCAGTGTCGCGCCGGCCTTGACCGATGCTCCGTCAAGTACTTTTACGCGCCTGAAACCTGAATCCATCACCGTGATGCGCACCGATTTATCGGCCTTGACAACCATGCTGCCTGCAGACAAGTCGATCCGCCGCACAAAGATGCTGTCGGTCTCATTGCCGCTCACGACACATGTCTTGTTCGGCAGCATGGCCGGGACATTCACAAGTCTTGTCGGCTTAGCGTCCACTTCGCAGGTATCCGTGGCCCATTCGTTGCTGCCCATGCGGTAGGCAAAACAAAATGCCGCATTCTTTTTGGCAGCTATCAGCAGGCGTTGCTCACGCCACACATCGCCGCCTTCCACATACCCCTCGTGTGCATAAAGCCCCACCGTCATGCCGTCGTCCAACTTTTTGCCCGGCAGGATCAGCGAGTCGGGCAAGTCTGTCGTCAGGTTCTTCAATACGAAGTTCTGCGTCGGTTCAACCTCCACCGTATCCATGCGCGCGCCCTTCATGCCATAGGCATAGGCCGTGATGCGGTCTTCGTTCTCCATCATCGGCTTGTAAAAGTAACGTCTGAAAGCCGACACGGTTTCCTTGCCTGCCTTGACGGCAAACGTCAGGGTATGCATTCCGCGCCGCAGGTTGTCCGTGGCCAGCGTTAGGTCTACGGTTCCGTCGGTCATCGTACCGCTCACGCGGTGGGTATCGTCGTCATCAAACCAGTATTCATACGAACACTCTCCCAATACGCCCGAGTGATAGAAGTAGCGCGAAAAGCCCGATACGGTTTCCTCGCCGGCCTTTGCAGCAAAGTTCAGACGGTGAATGCCCGGCTGCAGCTTCGATGCATCTATCTCTAAATCTATCATGCTACTGTCGGAAACCGTGCCGCTTTTGCGACCGGCATAATCCTCATCTATCCAATATTCATACGAGCACGTGCCCAATACGCCCGAGTGGTAAAAGTAGCGCGAGAAACCCGATACTGCCTCGTTGCCGGCCAGTGCCGCAAAGTTCAGCCGGTGGATGCCTGGCTGCAGCTTCGATGCATCTATCTCTAAATTTATCACACCGACGTTGGTTGCCGCACCGCTCTTGCGGGCGGCGTAATCCTCATTTATCCAATATTCGTACGAACACGCGCCCTTCACACCCGAATGGTAAAAATAGCGTGCCAAAGCCGGTGCATAAGCACTGTCTTTGGCCACCGGCACTATCGTCAAACGGTGGATGCCGCTCGCCAAGGCCGATGCATCGAGTTCCGCCACGATGCTATCGGCGGTCTGCGCCACAAACACCTTCGCGTCATCGGCCGTATCAAACCAATAATAGTAGCCCATGATGTCCTGCGCGGCGACATTCAGGCCGCACAGAAAAACCATCAGGAGCCATCTGATTCTTTTCATCTCTTGGAATCTTGTGCCGTTACTTGTTGCCAACGCTTATCTCCACATTTACTTTCAGTTTGCCGTTCTCCGTTCGAGCGGCCACGGTCTTCTTCGTGATATGCGGATAGCTCACGGACGGATCGTACGAATAGTCGCCGCCATAGATGCCCACCTGCCGGCCGTCGGCACCTAAATACTTGGCTTTGGCCTCATCGGTCAGCTCAAAAGTCTCTTCGGTGGTATAAGTTCCCGTATAGCTTTTGAACACGGTCGATATGCTGTCGTAGGGTAAACTTATGTTCGTCGAACTAGTTTGGTTTCCCAATGTATCATTATTTCCTCTATGAAGTACCAAACAATTGTTCAAAGCTACTCTTGAATCAAAGTCAGAAGCCAGATAGTAGTCACTAACAAAGATACAATTGTACATATTCGTCATGCCTCCAACGTCGTTTAACATTCGCACATATCTGTCTGGATATGATATAAGGCAGTTATTGAATTCCGCTTGCCAACTGTTTCCTTGTCCACAATCCATAAAAATCGAATTGAAGGCTGTAAACTTGGATTCGTTATTCACTGCCCAATCTTCCATCCTGCACTGTATAAAAATATTGTCGTTCAGATAGGTATCCCCAGCTTCTCCGCTTGAAGTATACTTTTTAAACCGGCACCTTGTGAAGGTCTTCTTAACGGGATTGGCGCTAAACGTTGTACGGAAGTAGATGCCCTCCACATCGAGCTTTGCACTGCTTTTCAGTGTCGTGTTATCGCTTTGCACTGTGGTGCCCGTTCCGCTGTCCATTCCCGCTCCGCGTATTAGGATGTTGGGCATGTTGCTGACATCGAAATCGGAAGGTGCTTCAAACACGCCCGACGAAAGGGTGAGCGAACAGGGCGAATCGTCCTGTCCCCAGGCCTTGATGGAATCGACAGCCTCGACCAGTGATTTCACGCCGTAGAAAACCTTGATGCCTTTGCTCGATTTCAAAACTGTTGTCGGCAGATCCTGTGCCGATGCTCCCATGGCTGCCATCAGGCAGCAAAAGAAAAACATAATTGTCTTTTTCATCTTATTCTTTTTTGTTTTTGATTGTTGTTTGTGTTGTTGTGCCTTCTCTGATAAAGGCCGTGGATATTTCTGCAGGCAACGGGAATTTATTCGCTGCGCCGGAGACTGAAAACACAAGGCTCGAAAACGGATTTGCAGCCCAAAAAAATGCTGTGTCTCCCGTTGGTCTTGCCGGTTGTCCGGCAAAGCCTCATTCCTCTGCCGGATATTCTATATCACCGCCCGAGGGCGTGCGCTTCAATGTGGTAAAAGTTTTTGTTTCGCCATAGGCCACTCCGGCCTCATTGCGTACGTAGGCGCGATAATGGTAGGTAGAAGCCGACCGGAGCGAAGCAAGCTCCAGTCTGAAAGCGTCACCTTCGGCTGCCTGATGGGCTGTCTCTATGGTCGGAGTCCCGTCGGTGAGGCTCCAACAGAAGCCCCGCTCCATGACAGTGCCGTCGCCCACGTCATCGACCGTGGCCGTCAGAACTGCCCCCGAGGCGGTAACCGCCGAAGCATTGCCGGTCGATACCGTTGCCAACGCCACAGGCAGGGTGACCAGCTCGCGTACATCGCCATAGAAGATGGTGCCGGCATAGTCGGCGAACGGACGGTAGCGCACCCTCGAAGAAGGTTTCTGACCGGTCAGAAGATAAGAAAACTCCGTATCGTTGCCACTGACCAGCACATGACTGTCGGTAACGGTAGGCAGCGCATCGCCGGTGGTCCAGCAAAAACCGCGCGACTTGACGGTCAAAGCATTGCCGAGCGTCATTGAGGCACGAAGGCGGGCCTGCGTGCGGCCAATGTCGGCGGCCCCGGCTGTAAGCAGACTGATGCCGTATTCAAGGCGATAGACGGCCACAGGCCCGTAGGCGTAACCCTCACCGTTGCGTGCATAGGCACGTATGTAGTAGTCGCGTTGCGCCTGCACATCAGGCAAGACAGCTTCCATGCGGTCGCCTACGGAAACGGGCAGCACCAAATCGTCAACGGTGGGTTCGCTCTGCTCGCGACTGTAGCAGAAGCCGCATTCGGTGACCGAACCGGTGCCGTGAGACAGAAGCCGTGCCGAAAGGCGCACGGAGAGCAACGTGGTGTCGCTGAAGGCCACCGACGAGAGCGACGGCAGGTCGGTTTGCGGCAGTGTGACCACCGCATTGGCACTGCGGCCGAAAACATCGTTGGACACACCGACGGCACAAATCACATAGGTGCACGAAGGGCGCAGGTCGATGATGCCGGTCTGCAGGGATGGCGAGAAAATGAACACCACACCGGGTTGCCCGAGCGACAGTTCGGCCTCAGCATCGTCGGTTTCCTTGTAGAGAAAACCACAAACGGTCAGATCGGAACCACCGTTGTCAAGCAGTTGCGACGACACGCGTAGCGAAGTGAAACCCTGCACCTCAACCACCGGTGGCGCAAAGACAGGACCGTCGAGCAGAAGGGAGGTAAACTTGCGTATGTCGCTGCGCACTGTGCTGTAACCGCTCGAAACATAGGCACAATAGTAATAGTCGCGGCCGGCTTCAAGGCCGGTCAGGGTATAGGAGAAACCTCCTTCGGACACGGGCGATGGCAAAGACATGGTCTGAGCATCGGCCATAGACGGAAACGCAGACAGCAGGAAGCCGCATTCATGGATAACGCGCCCTTCGGGGTTGTTGACGGTTGCATGAAGCGTGGCACCGAAACGAGTCACGCCATCGGCATTGCCCGCCTGCAAGCCGGGAGCCTGCCTGAGGCCGTTCATATCATCGGAACAGGCCGCAAGCAGAAACACCGACAGTGCGTACAAACTATAATAAAATAACAATCGCTTCATGGCTTAATGGGAATTTCGCGTCAGCACCACCTCATAAACATTATTGGTGCTGCCGAGCGTATTAGAATTGATGACCCAATCGCGGACAGTACCTGTAAGGCGTGTGGGATAGGCCGCATCGTCGAGCGTGCATTGGAAATCCTGTCCGGAATTGACATCACGCGAGGCAATGGTGAAGGCGTTGGCACGCAAATCGGTACCACTGACACTCCAAGAAGAGGAGATGTAGTCGAGAGCAGATGACGTGAACGTGCCGTCGCTATTGAAGGTAACGGTATAGTCTTTGTAATAGATCTGTCCGAGACGGTCGGTATGCTCTTCGCGGCAATTCCACGTGCCGACCATAGCGGCCACGGTGCCGGCGGCACCGGAAAGGGTGGTAAACGTCCGGACTTCGCCATAAGCAATGCCACGGGCGCTCTCGGCAAAAGCCCGATAATAGTAGGTGGTTTCGGGGCGGAGCGACGAGAGAGTATAGCTGAACCCGTCGGCCGACGAAGAAACAACGGCATTGTTGTCGGTGATGGTAGGAAGGCTGTTATCAGCACTCCAGCAGAAGCCCACCGACTTGACGGCACCGGTGTTGTTGAACGCTATGGCACCGGCAACGGTTGCCGAAGCGGCCGTCACATCGGTGGCATCGCCGGTTTTCACCACGAGGCCATTCATAATGGTCAGCGTCGAAACGGGGCCATAGGCATAGCCCCCGGTGTTTTTGGCAAAGGCACGTACATAGTAGGTCTCGCCCGCCTGAAGATTTGAAAGAACCGCCCGAAGATTTGCCCCCGTGTTGTTGTCGCGGACGACATGGCCCACGACCGTGGGTTCGGACTTTTCAAGACTGTAGCAGAAGCCACGCTCCACGATGTCGGACGAACCCGGAGAAAGCAATCGGGCGGAAACATGTACAGAGGAATTGGTGGTGTCGCTGAAAGCCACGGCGGAAAGAACGGGAAGTTCGGTGGCAGGAATTACGATAACGGCTGTCGGGCTATAGCCGAAGTGACTGCCGGAAAGCCCCATGGCACAAACCATATACGATTTGCCGGGCTGCAGATCGGTGAGCGTGATTTTCAAGTCGGGCGAAGAGATGAAGGTGACACCGTTGCCGCCGAAAGAAAGGGTTTCATCGCCGTCTTGACCGGCATATTCCTTATAAAGAAAACCGCACATGGACAGGGAAGAACCGCCGTCATCGAGCAATTGGGCAGAGACATCGGCTGAAGAGACACCCGAAAGGGAAACCTGGACATCCGAAAAGACCGGAGTGCCTTTCAACGCGGTGGTAAACTCGCACACAGTGCTCCTCGCCGTGCTGTAGCCGCTCGACGCATAGGTGCAATAGTAGTATTTGCGGCCGGCTTCGAGATTTTCGAGCTTCAATGAGAAGTCACCGTCGGACACAGGCGACGGAAGGGATAGGGTCTGACAGTCGGCCATAGACGGTGATGTGGAATAGAGAAAGCCGCAGGCACGGATGGTGCGGCCTTCGGCATTAAGCAAGCTGCCGTTGAGCGTGGCTTCGGTACGGGTAACGGCGGTTGCCCCCAGGGCTTCGACGCCTGGAGCCCGGCGCAAGCCGCTCAAATCGTCGGAACAGGCAACAGACAGCAACGGCAACAGCAATAAAAGCGGACGCAGAAAGATTTTGCAGGAATTCATGGCATGAACGTTTTGATAATGACGATTAAAACATGAATCCCACGCCGATGACGGCCTCCCAATACTTGAACCGGCACGACTGGACACCACCGCTGACGGCAATGTTGTTGATGCGCCCGACAAGGCCGAGCTCGGTTTCGATGCCCTTGCAGCTGGCATCGATGTTCTTGGCCGGCTGTCCTTCGGAGGTTTCCCAAATCATGTTGCGGTTGCCATAACCTGCACCGGCGTAAAGGTAAAGGGGATTGGCAAGGCGGCAGAGCGCACCTCCCGTAACGGCAAAACGGCTCTTCTGAGTGTTGCCGCTGAACCAGATTTCTTCGCCCGACGGCACAAGCAGCCCCTGGCCGGTACATTCGAGCGTATTGGAAAGGGAATGGAAGTCGGAATGAGCCTTGATGTAGCCGCCGAATTTTTTGACGAGCCCCACCATGGCTCCGAACGAGGTGTTTTTGCCCAACGCCACAACGGGCATGACCAGGGTGCGCACTTTGTCGCGGTCGATGGCGATGACCAGTTCATAGTCTTTGCCCGATTGCAGCAATTGGGGAAACTCGTAGGTGAAACTGCCGTAGCGGGCATTCTTGATGGTGATGTCGGAGGCTCCGGGACGCAGGTAGACAATGGCTTCGCCGACCTTGTAGTCGACTTCGCCCTCAATTTTTCCTTCGAAGGCAAAAGAGCGCGATTCGGGAATGGCCACATGCAAACGGGCACAAGGCTTGCCGGTAACGGCTTTGTCGATGCGCTGCGTGGCGGCCATTTTGCCTTCGATGGAGTTGAGCACGCGAAGCGGTCTTTTTACTTTCAATGTCTGGGCGCCGGCTGCCACATATAGCAGACAGGCGGCAAATAAGAGACAGAATCTTTTCATGGGTTATGGATGGTTTGTTTTAATATCTAAATGAATTGAGGTTGATGATGTCGTCGGGCGAACTGACGGCCTCGACGGGCTGCCATGTGCGCACGTGTATCTGCGGATGGGACTCGTCGGAAAAGTCCCATGCAAGGAAAAGGTAGCCCTCGTCGGAATAGTTCTTACCGGATTTGTTTTGGGAGTTCCACACCTGTTTGAGCGTTACGCCGTAGATATAGGGCTTTTCCTTGTCTTGCACTACGGTGACGCCGTTGTAGTCGAAATCGAGCTGGATGTATTTGTTGGCCTTGAACACGCGTTCAAGGTTTTTGATGTATTCGGCCTTGTTCTGCTTGCGGTAGACCACGTTTTTAGACATGGTCATCTTGCCAAGGTCGCTTTTATGGCGGGTGGCCACGCGTATGACACGTCCGGTGATGATGAGGGCGTTGTTGTCGAAGATTTGTTCGATGGCCTTGAGGTTTTTCTCGATGTAGTAGTTGCGATAGTTTTCGACAAAGGCGAGGATGGTGCGGCGGCGTGCCTCGTCCTTGACCTCGCTGCCGCCTGCGGCCGACATGATGCGGTTGTAGGTGGTCTTTTCTGCGGCAAAACGCACGGCGGTGATGTAGCCTCGACTGTTGAAGCTGATGCTGAGCGAACGGTTGAGGTCGCCCTTGTAGCTGTCGGAGCGGGTGATGCGCACGGGTATGTCGCGCACGTTGTATTCGGACACATCGCGCAGGCAATAGCAGAGATTGTTTTTGGCGGTACAGCTGAACTTGACGTTTTCCCACGTGTTCGCGAGCCCGGTATGGGCCGTCTCGGTGATGGATATGCCGGAAAAGCTGATGGGGCGGCCGGCTTTCTGTGCCTTGTTGACGGCCGTAAGCAGCAATGAGAGGTTGCGCTCCATGGTGCTCTTTAGCGAAGGCTCGGACAGGCCGTCGCGAAAGCGGAATCTTACGGTGTCGGGAACCGTGGAAGACGCGGCAGGCGTATCGGAAGATGCGGGCGATGCCGCCCAGGCCTTTTTGCGCACATACATGAATATGCAGAACTTGCCGGAAGAGGTTTTCCTATTCAACTCTTTGACATGCGGCTGCAAGGTGTGAAGGGGGACAGAGGTTTTGTTGTACATCTTGACCAAACGCACAAGGCGTCTTTCAGCTTCGCTACGCGCCGAATCTTCGGAGGCATGGTAGACGTTGACATAGAGATAATTGCCGTCGGAACGGATCTGGTCTATCCGGTCGATGACGCTCTGGGCCGATGTGCCGATAACGGAGACGGCCCATATGGACAATGCTGACAGTATGCGTTTCATGGTTGTATCTATTAATCGCCTATGATGATATATTCTATTTTCGTGCCGTTGCGAAACCAGTTGCCGGAGACGAGCCTGCCGTTGATGTATTCGCCGACAAGACGGTCGCCGCTTTGGGCGGTATGGTCGCCGTCGAGACTGCTGTCGATGGGGTGTGATGTCTTGAAGGTCATGGTGCCGTGTCCGTGGGGATGCCCGTCTTTCAAGGCTCCCTGCCACAGGGCATAGCCCAGATCGTGGATGTCGGAATGTTCGGGCTCTTCCGCCGGCGCGGCTGTGCGGGCCGCATGCCGCCCCACGGCAGATGACCGCTCGGAAGAGGGCACCGAGGACGATGAGCCGCGTCGGGAGGGCCGACGGGAAGCGGCGGCTTCGGACTTTCGGGCGTTGGGCGTGTCGGCCGGACGATTGACGTTGGGCGTGTCGGCCGGAGGCGCCGTGGGCTGCGAAACGTAGCTGCGGTGGAAAAGGCTGAAACTGTAGCGGCCGGCCGACGCGAGAAGCACTAACAGCAACAGCAGGCCACTGTAACGCAGCAGACGGACGGAAGGCACACGACGGCGCGGAGCGGTCGGGGCTATGAGTTTTGTGGCATTGCTGTCGGCCGCGGCTGTCAGGGGCACAAGACTGCGAAGCAGGTCGTCGGTGGAGGAGAACCTATGGTCGGCGTTTTTCTGCATGCACTTCATGACGAGCGCGCGGGTTTCGGCCGATATGGCCGACGGAAGATGACGGCCGATGAAATCGGAAGTCATGTCGGCGGCACGCACAGGCTTTTGGCCGGAAAGCATGAAGAAGAGTACGGCACCGAGGGCATAGATGTCGGCAGGAGGGCTGAAACTGGCGATGCCGGCATATTGTTCGACTGGGGCATAGCCATCGCTGCAACATGTGTTGACTTCGTGTGTGGCATGGCCGCCCGACTTGAAATGGAGCGACAGGCCGAAATCGATCAGCTTGGGTACATTGCCGGCTAACATGATGTTTTCGGGCTTGATGTCGAGATGCATCCTTTTGCGGCCGTGGAGGAAGGCAACGGCTGCGACCAATCGGGCAAAAACGGCCAGAGCAGCGTCTTCATTAAAGGGACCGTTGTTTTTAACATGCTCCTGCAATGTTTCGCGGCCTAAATATTCCATTACATAATAAGAGGTATGGTTGGCGTCAAAGACTTCGTTGACACGCACAATGCCTTCATGGGGCGGCAGACGCCGGAGCGATCTAGCTTCTTTTTGAAAATCGGCGCGGCATTTGTCGAAAGCCTCCCGCTGGACGGGACTCACTTCGACCGAACCGTTGTCGTTGCGCGTGCAGATGGAAGACATGTAAAACTCCTTGATGGCATAATCTACCTTATGGACCATGTTGCCGTCGGCAAGCTCGCCAACGGCCTTATAGGTGATGCCGAAACCACCCTTGCCCAATACGGACACGATGCGGTATTTTCTCTTTCCGCCGGCAAGAAGCGCTCCTTGGGGTAGTGTATGGTGTATTTCCATGGGTTACTGCAAGATTAATCGGGTTTTGCCTAACACAAGTGCAGTCCCTACAGACAGATAGACAGATTCGCCTTCGTTGACAGGGATGCCGCCCACCAGCACAGGATTTTTTGCCTTCAAGACTTTCAACAGATATTGCGGCACATCGTTGTCGGACGCTTTGATTACATTGATTGATACCGACCGGCGGCTGACGGTAGGGTCGTCTATCATTATATCCGAAGATACCAGGGCATCTTTGCGGCCTATATATTGCAGCCCGGCCTTTAAAGGATAAAGCGCAGGCTTGCGGAAGAAACCTTTCCTTTTTTCAACCAAACCGCCGATGGCCAGAGATTTTCGGCCGGCTTCGGCCTTGACCGGCCTGGTGGGCACGGGATCGTTGTCAGAGTCTGCCCCCGAACGGCTTCCGGGAAGAGGGAAACCCACGGCAAAAGCCTTGCCGCAATTACGGCACTCGTATTTATACCTGCCGGGCTTTAGGGCCTTGGCAATCTTGAGCTCCGTGTGACAATGGGGACAGGTGACGGTCAATATGTCTTTTCCTTCTTTCATCCTATATTTTTATTTCAGGCATGCGACTTGCAAGCCGGACACAACTGGTTATTCAAATCATATTCGGACAATGGCCGTCCGCACTTGGGACAAGCCAAAAGGTTTTGGATACGGTATGAAAGCTCCTGCAACCGTTCGTCACGGTTGTTGATCCATGCCACTAACAAACTAAGCACTGTGGTCATGACCGACATGGAACCTATCAGCAACATCATTTCGTCGGGAAAGAAAATGCGTACAACCAACCCCAAAAGGCACGAAACGGTTCCGGGAATGAGACTGGACAACATGCGACGCTCTTTGATTTTCTTTTCCAGCAACCGGCGCTCGGCATAAAGCCTGCCGGCCTTTTCAAGCAAAAAACGGAATTCGGCCCGATAGTCATTGATGTTGTCTTCCAACAGATGATGGGCATAAAACGAAGCACCCATCGGCGTGGTATCGGAAAGCACAATGCGGGTAAACTCCTGTATCTCCTTACGCCCGACACGCACCAGCTGACCCGCGTCATCATAGATGTAGGTGCCGTTGGTGGAGCATAAATCCTCAAGAATCCATCGGCCTGCCTCATCAATGGTGACACGCGCATGCTTAGCGCTGACTCTTTCTCCATTGATAGGAAACGGCTGGTTTCCAGCCTTGCCTATTTCAAAAACTTTCACTTCTCGGTTCAGAATATCACTCGACAAGCATCCCCCAAACCTGACTTAACTACTTTTTTACATAACAAAAGAAGAGCGTGGGGAATCCACCCGTTACACGTCCCAACATTCTGAGGCCTTCACACAACCTATCCCGTAGAACGAGCAACACAGAGCCCACGCCATATTTATACTTTAATGGAAGGAATGTGCCACTCTAATGAAGTGATACATAGCGTTGCTCGCGCAATGCTACGTATCAACTCCATAGTGGCTCACTCTCGGCCATTACAGTTAAGTACCACGAAGGCATCTACCTTGCAAAGTTTTGACGGGATTTTCTTTGAAAGTTGTGAAGTTTCAGAATGTCAACACTTAACGTAGTAAACGCTTTCTCACATTGATATGTGCCCCACACCTCCCTTACTCCTCTCAACTGACGAATATCAGCATGGAACTCTGCAAATTTAAAAAGTTTTTCATGTCCACGCAAATTTATCCGCAAAAATGTGATTATTAATCGGCTTTTATTTACCAAAAAGGGGAGCTGCTCCGCAACGGAACAACTCCCAAAACAGAATGAACAAACTTTTCTTTTAGAGTTTCGGACCGGCAGCGACGAGTGCTTTTCCGGCTTCGTTTTTCTCGTATTTGTTGAAGTTTTTGATGAAACGGGCGGCCAAATCCTTGGCTTTTTCTTCCCACTGTGCAGGATCTGCATATGTATCGCGCGGATCAAGTATCTTGGGATCTACACCGGGCAGTTCTGTAGGAACTTCGAAGTTGAACAAGGGAATTGTCTTGGTGGGTGCTTTGTTGATACTGCCGTCGAGTATGGCGTCGATGATGCCACGGGTGTCACGGATGGAGATGCGTTTGCCTGTGCCGTTCCAACCGGTGTTGACCAAATAGGCTTTGGCACCGCTCTGCTCCATTCTCTTGACCAATTCTTCGGCATATTTTGTGGGATGAAGCTCGAGGAATGCCTGGCCGAAGCATGCCGAGAATGTTGGTGTGGGTTCTGTGATGCCGCGCTCTGTACCGGCCAGTTTAGCGGTAAAGCCCGAGAGGAAATAGTATTTTGTTTGCTCGGGAGTAAGGATAGATACAGGAGGAAGCACTCCGAAAGCATCTGCACTCAGGAAGATCACTTGCTTGGCGGCAGGAGCAGCCGAAATGGGGCGCATGATGTTCTTGATGTGATAGATTGGGTAAGACACACGTGTGTTTTCTGTCGTGCTCTTGTCAGCAAAGTCGATTTTTCCGTTTTTGTCTACTGTCACATTCTCCAAAAGAGCATCGCGACGAATGGCATTGTAGATGTCGGGCTCGCTTTCTTTGTCAAGGTTGATTACTTTGGCATAGCAGCCGCCTTCGAAGTTGAATACGCCGTTGTCGTCCCATCCGTGTTCGTCGTCACCGATGAGCTTGCGCTTGGGGTCGGTTGAAAGGGTGGTTTTGCCGGTGCCCGAGAGGCCGAAGAAGATGGCGGTGTTTTCACCGTTCATGTCGCAGTTGGCAGAGCAGTGCATGGAGGCGATGCCTTTGAGGGGCAGATAGTAGTTCATCATAGAGAACATACCTTTTTTCATTTCACCGCCATACCAGGTGTTGATGATGACCTGCTCTTTGGTTGTTACATTGAATACTACGGCGGTCTCGGAGTTCAGGCCAAGCTCTTTGTAGTTTTCTACTTTTGCTTTTGAAGCGTTATATACGATGAAGTCGGGTTCCTGATCGAATTCCTCCTGATTTTTTGGACGAATGAACATGTTAGTCACAAAGTGAGCCTGCCATGCCACTTCCATGATAAAGCGCACTTTCATGCGAGTGTCCTTATTGGCACCGCAAAAGCCATCAACTACATACAGCTTTTTGTTGGACAATTCTTTCTTGGCTATTTCCTTAACGGCAGCCCAAGCTTCTTTTGTAGCACGGTGGTTGTCGTTCTTGTATTCATCGGAAGTCCACCATACTGTATCATGGGAATTCTCGTCATCGACAATAAATTTGTCTTTTGGGGAGCGGCCGGTATATACTCCGGTCATAACATTGATAGCACCAAGCTCAGTTTCCTGGCCTTTGTCAAATCCGGTAAGGCCTTTTTGCGTCTCTTCGTTGAACAATACTTCATAGGAAGGATTGTAGAGTATCTCCTTGACACCGGTGATACCATACTTTTCTAAATCTTTAGCTCGCATATCTTTGAATGTTTGGTTAAAATGTTTCTGCCTTTTGTTGTCTGCACTGTTTGCAGCGCAACAAAATTACGATTTGTTTTATGTACCGTTGCAGCATTTTTGCGCGGGGATGCCGCCACGGCTCTTTGATTAAGTATTTTTTAATGGAACCACCGGAAAACGAATGTTTTTGCCATGTGTTCTTTGCATTCACACAGTGCATTATATTTCCGCCGCCGGAGGGTTTTAAGTTTTAAAAACCGTACCTTTGCAGCAAGAATTTAATGACATGACAATGAAACTGAAATTTATTTTTATGGCACTTTTCCTGTCTTTGTCGCCCTTTGCGGCAAGTGAGAACATCGATTACGGCAATCCGACGGCCATTCTTTCACGCCGCCCCATCTTTTGCAACATTTTTCATTCATGGGGCTTCATCGGCGATTCGCTGGCAAGCGGTGAACATGAAAGCAGGGACGAGAAAGGCAAAAAACATTATCACGACCTTTACGAATACTCTTGGGGACAGCGCATGTGCGCCGCCATGGGAGTGAAAGGCGACAACTATTCGCAAGGAGGAGAAACGGCTCGGGGATGGATACGCAATTTCTGGAACACTCCTAAAAATCACAATCACAACATTGATGCGAAACAGAGCCCAAAGCAAGCTTACATCATTGCTTTAGGCGTAAACGACCAAAGACTGAAAATTCCTGTAGGCCAAGTTGACAAAGACATTGACATGAGTGATTTCAACAAGAATGCTGATACGTTTTCTGGTTGTTACGGTGGCATTATCCAGCGCGTACGCAGCATTTCACCCGATTCCAAGATTTTTGTAGTAACCGATCCGGGCAGAGCCGAAAGCCGGGTAAGAGGCGATTACAACGATGTGATTCGCAAAATGGCTGAAAAGTTCAAGGGCGTCTATCTTATTGATTTGGAAAAAGACATGGACAAGCTTTACAAACCAGGCACGGATTTCCGAAACCGCTTTTTTCTGGGCGGCCACATGAATGCCATGGGATATGAATATACAGCATGGCTTTTCATGACCTATATCGACCGCATCATTGAGCAGCATCCCGACGATTTCAGGCAAGCTGCCTTTATAAGGACGCCCTACAAATATTAAGTCTCTGACGAATCCCTATTTGTTCAATTTCCAAGTTGCGCCGTCTTTGGTATCCTTAACCTCAAATCCATAGGCGGCCAACTGGTCTCGTATTTTGTCGCTCGTCGCCCAGTCTTTGGAGGCTTTGGCCTGACTACGTATCTGCAACAGCAAGTCAACGGCCTGGCCGAAGGCTTCTTCGCGTCGGCTGCTACCTTCAGCCTCGGCTTTCAGTCCAAGAATGTCGAATACGAATGTATGATATATCTTTTTTAAAGCCGCAAGCGCATCGGGGGTAATGGTTGCCTGTTTGTCGGCTATTTGGTTGACTATGCGCCCGGCATCGAAAAGATGGCTGATCAGAATCGGGGAGTTCAAATCATCATTCATCGCATCGTGGCATTTCTGTTGCAGACTGTCAGCATATTCGGTAGTAACCGCCCCATCGTTCACCGGTTCGATGCGCTCCAAGGCTGCCACACAATCCATAAGGCGTTGGTATCCTTTACGGCTTGCTTTCAATGCGTCATTGCTGAAATCAACCGTGCTGCGATAGTGTGCCTGAAGGATAAAGAAGCGTATAGTCATCGGCGAATAGGCCTCTTCGAGCGAATCATGGCTGCCGGTAAAGAACTGCTGCAAGGTGATGAAGTTGTTCAAACTCTTGCCCATCTTCTGGCCGTTGATTGTGATCATGTTGTTGTGTAACCAATAACGCACCATCTGGTCGCCCTGGCTTGCCACAGCCTGAGCTATCTCGCACTCATGATGCGGGAAAACAAGATCCATGCCGCCGCCGTGAATGTCAAAATGACGACCCAGATATTTACGTCCCATTGCCGTACATTCGCAATGCCAGCCCGGAAAACCTTCGCTCCACGGACTGGGCCAATGCATGATGTGTTGCGGGTCGGCTTTTTTCCAAAGTGCAAAATCTACCTGATTACGTTTTTCTCCTACTCCGGCCAACTCGCGCGAATGATTAATCACGTCTTCAAGGTTGCGGTGCGAAAGAATGCCATAATGATATTTTTTATTGTATTTCTCCACGTCAAAGTAGATGCTGCCGTTGCTTTCATAAGCATAGCCGTTGTCCAGGATTTCCTTCACGAGCTGCTCCTGCTCGATGATGTGGCCGCTGGCAAGCGGTTCGATGCTTGGCGGCAACACATTGAGCGAAGCCATCGCTTCATGGAACCGATTGGTATAATATTGGGCCACCTCCATGGGTTCCAGCTGCTCCAACCGTGCTTTCTTGGCTATTTTGTCCTCGCCTTCGTCGGCATCATGCTCCAGATGCCCCACATCGGTAATATTTCTCACATAGCGCACCTTGTAGCCCAAATAGCGCAGATAACGGAAGAGCAAGTCAAACGTTATGGCCGGACGTGCATGACCCAAATGGGCATCGCCATAAACCGTTGGGCCGCATACATACATGCCCACACGCCCTTCATGCAAGGGCTTGAAAAGTTCCTTAGTACGCGAAAGCGTATTATATAGCAAAAGCTTCTGTTCCATACCGTGATATATTTAAGCTCTGCAAAGTTACGGCTTTTAGACGGAAAGCGAAAAAAGACATCAACTAAAATCGAGCATCCGTTTCAGCAAATAAGAGGCGTTTTGGTTTTGCGCCACGCCCGGTGTTATCTTATAGGTATAGGAGATTTCATCCGAAAGTTTTATCTCAAAACAATAATTGTGAAAGCGGCCGGGACACCAATCCTCCATTTTTGAAAGTTCCAAATCGTGAGTCGCTATAATGCCGCTGACAGGCAACTTGGATATTGCCTCGAGAAACATGCGTGAACCGTTTTGCTTGTCCAACGAATTGGTTCCTTTCAAAATTTCATCAAGTATAATCAAGGTCCGTTCTGGTGGTTGCCGTTATCAATTCTCCAAAACACGACTTTAATTGCTGTAAATCAGTTATTTATAAATTTTTGTCTCGTGACCCAAAATCAGCGAGGGACAAAAACGGGACAAAACCACGGAAAAATAAAGTCAAGAACACTTTGCCCGAAATATCCCTTGTGGAATACCTCTGTTTCGTTTGCAAAGGTACGAATTTGTCCCTTGAAAAACGAGGGGAAATCCCTATTTCTCTCATTCACAACTCGTTTTCCTACCATTGTACCCCAAATGCGGTTATTGCAAGCAGTTTTGACCTCAAACGGCATGGTTTGCAAAAATCGGGTGTTAAATTTTGTTTTGCACTCTGTTGGACATTTTCAAAAAAGAGAACTGGCAATAGAACCAAAGATTTGCCACCCTTATTGTCCAATCCTTGGTTTTGGGAGTGTTTGAACGATAGACATTTGAGGATGCTGAATTTCAAGCGAGTGTCCGACCAAACTACCACCTTACGGCATGGTAAAATAGAACCAAAGAATTGAAAATCAGCACTTTTAATAAACTATAACGATTGCTTGAATATCATCGGCAACGATATACCTTTGCAGCCGAAATCGATAACGAAATCAACAAAATATCAGATTTATGACA
>DJPH01000024.1:36627-37772 GCA_002439755.1 Prevotellaceae bacterium UBA6417
AGCGCAAGATAGTGGAGCTTCAGGCGAGGGTAAACAAGTTGGAAAACCTTTGTTACATGACAAAGGAGGTGTTGAACCTTGAAGAGGCATCCGCCTTTCTCGGCATTGCCAAGAGTACGCTCTACAAGATGACGCATCTTAACCAGTTGCCGTACTTCAAGCCTGCTGGCAAACTAATCTTCTTTGAGAAGAAAGCCTTGCTTGACTGGGTGCGTGGCGCAAGAGCCATGTCGGAGGAGGAGATAAGACTGGAGGCTGCAAGCCGTCTGAATGAAATGAACAATAGACCATAGCATCATGACGAAAGACGAACTTGTAAGCATACTCCAGAAACATGACCCTATGTTGGCTAATGCGGTCAGCAATATGGTAGACTACATTTCAGACCGCTTTCCTGCTGCTTATCCAAGCAAGGAACAGACGGAATCCGTCAACGCTTACCTACAGTCGGTATTTGCAGACGGTGACGGAACCATGTCGGAAAGGAATTGTGAGCATCGCAGAATAGCATCGCAGCAAATCACCATCAATGCCATACGAGTGCTTGACAATCCACAACTCAACCGACTGCAACGTGTGCTTGACCATATCGCATACGACAAGGAGTATTATATGCCAGAAAGGGGCTTCGGCATGAGGCGATAGTTTCTCTTTTCACCGCAGAGAGTTTTCCGCAAGACAGCAACAAAACATTTACACAACTAAAATCATACAAAGATGAACAGTAATATTTTCAACAGTATTATCCTGAGTAATGAACAAGTGAACTATCTGATGGGTGGCACGGCTGGCATCAACCGCCTTTCATGCCTTTATCAACTCATTCAGATTGTGACACGACAGATTGAAACCTCGAATGAGGTTGGGGGGTCCACAACCGCATTATGGGAGGTGAACATGTCAGAGGTGGCTCTATCCAAACTATGGAAATGTGACCGAAAGACAGTCTCCAAGATGCTTGACCACATGAACAAATTGGGCATCCTTTCTTCTGTACAGACAAGACGAGGAAGTGTTCACACATTGCTATGCATTTCTGCATGGATTGTTGACGGCAAGAAATATGTCAATCCTCACTATGTTCCCATCAACCAAAGAGACTGTTCCGGCAAGTCTAATACTATGACTTCCACAACCGCATTCCC
>DJPH01000013.1 GCA_002439755.1 Prevotellaceae bacterium UBA6417
ACTACGCATTTATCGGATGAACCCAAATATGTGGCATTTCTTGATGTCTGTTGTATCAAAGGTGTAGAATAGAATTCAGCTATGTCTTGAGGATTATAAATGATAGACTCAATGTATCTTCGTTGCCTTTCATCTAATAAATTCTTGCCGACAGGAGATTGTTCTACAGTCTTGTAGGTTACATTTAATGTTATCTGGCAAATTGACAGGGTTTTTCTGTTGGCATCGTATTTGAATGGATATATTCTGAGGTCTGCCAATTTATATTTCCCGATGTGGTAGTTGCGGTTGAATATTACATTAGGCGTATAGACTTGAGGTGCATACCACGCTTTGCTTTTGGATGTTTTATGAGAATTCTCGTTTGATGTTGGAATAGCCTGTATGCCATTATTAAGGACAACACCAGAAGCAAATGTGTTTTCTTGTGTGGTAAAGCTGATGCTTTCAATTTCGCTGTCTTTCGGCAACAGCAATTGCACATCGACAATTGGTAATTGCGGATTTGCATTTCCTGATTGGAAACTTACATGGTAAAGACTATCTTTGTCTGCGACTATTGAGACTGTGTCACCTCGTATAGTTTTTACAGAAAAATCTTTATCGCTGAAGGTAAAGTTAAATGTTCCTGTTCGTGTACTTTCGGCAGAAACACCTATAAAAGTCATAAGACCTACTATAAAAAGAAAATTTTTCATGTAATGGGCTTTATGTTTGATGTTATTTTATGGTGCAAACTCTCTTTTTGTGCTGTTGCGGTATAAGATATTAAAATATCATTGTTTCATGTTTCACTGCAAAAATATGAATTTAGTTCATTACAAGCAAGTTTTTGGTATATATTTATGAGATAAAAATGATTCACTCTAAATTAATAGGCGACAAAGAATGGCCAGCATACGGTTGTTCTGCTTATAATGTTGGTATAATAGGTATTAAAGTGATGCGTTAGATGGTGATTCTATATTGTATTTTTACAGATAGTAAACAATGAAAGTTTTTTATTGCGAAGACGTCTGGCAAATACTCGGTGGATTCTGCAAAGATTCGTCTGAAAACATAGAGATTGGGTCCATTATAGCAGGTAATATTGCAACCATTTCAAAACTGTTTGCAGAAATGGGGCAGTATATTGAAGAGATGCTGTAGAAAATATAGGATCAAGACTATGTTTTTCAATTACAGGGGAAGTTGATGCAATATAAAATAGAGCGGTTGCAATAAATCGGAATATACATGGAAATATTGGATGCGGACCGTTTTATGCTCTTCTTGCGTTATCCAATTCAAAAAGTTAGTGAACAGCAATAAGGACTTTTGGCAGTTATACCTAAAATAAACAGCTTTCCACCATAGCGATGGAAAGCTGTTTTGATAATGTGATTTGTTTTTCCTGTATGTTACATTCTGAAGAGGGATTTGCTGCTGAGTGCTTCTGCGTTGCCTTCTTTTCCGTAGCGCAATGTGATTTCGCTTCCTCCCCATGAGGCGGGGCGTCCGGCCATGACTACGTTGAAGTAGATAACCTTTATTTTGTGGAGGCCTGCGCTCAGGGCTATGCTGCGCCCGTTGGGCTGTGATGTCTTGCAAGGTGTGTGATTGTTGTCAACGACTTTCTGATTGTCAATCCATACTTCAACGTTATTGGACTTGACATAGTAAACACCGTCTTTTTCAACTTTGACATATCCGCTTGCAATGGAGGCATAGTCGCCATCGACGGGCAGGTTGACAAGTTCCTTAAGTTCTTTGATGGTGGTATTTTCCCATTTGTCAACGTTGGCCAAATCTTCTGTTTTGTAGTATGATCCTTTAACGTATTGTACGTTCAGGCCCTTCTGCATTTTGTCAGATTGCGGGGTTGCCGGTTGCGGTTGTTGCTTTTCCACGCGGATGGTGCGTGTTTTGCTCATGTAGCCGCATGGCAGCAGAGTGGCAATCTTGATGGTTGCACTTTGTGTGAATTGCAAGGGAGCCGTGTAGATGGTCGATTGCGGTGTGGGTTCGCTTCCATCAAGGGTATAGACCATCTTTTCGGGGCGTGTAGTCTTGAACGTAACGGTATTGTTGTCTGTAAACGCTTCGTAATCGCATGAGCCGTAAGGTTGTTCTGGCAGTGGTATGTGGAAGTTGACATCGTGTTCCATGAGGCGGATGCATGCATCATTGTCAACACGACTGGCAAAATTGCCGAAGTTCTTGTTTTCTTTCTGGCTCCATCCAATTTCGGAAAGGGCCAGTGCACGTGGATAGAGACGATAGTCTTGTATGTCGTTGTCGGCAAGATATTCGGCCCAAAGGTTTACTTGCGGTCCCATGACATATTTGTCCATGCCTTTTTCGTGCACTTTGGCAGGTACCGGGTCGTAGGCATAGGTGGCTGACAAAGGAGCGTAACCTCCGATGCCTTGTGGTTCGATGGCCGGATCACCCTGATAGTAGTCAAGATACATGCCTCCCTGACTCGATGTCATGATAACGCGATGGCCGGCGTTGGCTGCCGTAATGCCTCCGTTGTCGCCGCGCCACGACATGACAATGGCGCTTTTGTTGAGGTTGCCTCCTTCAAGAATTTCATCCCAACCGATGATGCTTTTCCCATATTTGTTGAGATATTTTTCCATTTCGCATACTACGTAACTCTGAAGTTGTGCTTCTTTGCTGCGGTCTTTTTCGTCCTTGAACCCGAGTTCTTGAATCTTTTTCTGACAAAGAGGACATTTGGCCCATTCTGAACGCGGAGCTTCATCACCTCCTATGTGGAACAGCGGTGAAGGAAATATTTGGACCATTTCATCGACAACATCTTTGAGAAATTGGAATGTCGTTTCTTTGCCCGGACACATTACAATGGGTTCAATACCCCAAATGGAACGCGGCTTTACTTGTACGTTGCGGCATGAAAGCCATGGGTAGGCTGCGATGGCTGCCAGTTCGTGGCCCGGCATCTCGAATTCGGGAACGATGTTGATGAAACGCTCTTCAGCATATTTGACAAGGTCTTTTAGCTGTTCTTGTGTGTAGTAGCCGCCGACGCGTCCATTTTCTGTTTCTCTCCATGCACCGACTTCGGTGAGCTTGGGGTATTTCTTGATTTCGATGCGCCATCCTTGATCTTCGGTCAGATGAATGTGCATGTTGTTTATTTTATACATGGAAAGAACATCGATATGCTTTTTCAGTTGTTCAATGGTGAAGAAATGGCGGCATACGTCAATTAGGGTACCGCGGTATGGAAAACGCGGTTGATCCTGTATTTGGCATGCTGCGGCTTTCCATTCAATGCCGGTGGTGGATTTGGAACTCTCGATTTGTGGCGGCAACAATTGCATGAAGCTTTGCATGGCGTAGAATAATCCGCGCTGAGTAGAAGCTTTGGCCGTAACTTTTGTTGGTGTAACACTCAGTTCGTAGGCCTCGTCTCCTTTTACCTTCTTGTCGAGCAGCAGAAGGATGCCGGCTTGTTTTTTGTTGTTGGTAGTCTGGATGTTGTAGCCGGTAGCTTGGTTTATCTTTCCGGCGAAGAAGCGTCCTACATGTTCGGCCTTTTTGGCGTAGATGGTTGTTTGTGGCGTCAGTTCGAATTCGCCGGTAGCCGGTATCAGCTTGGCCGGAACAGGAATGATGTTGTAGCGTTCAGCAGCCTGCACGCGGTTCCAAGGACTTGTAGTTGCCAGTGCAATCACAATGCAGATAAGTGATAAGATTTTTGTATTCATGAATTTATAAATTGTTTTCAGAATTGGGTACTTCACCTCTTTCAATCAGTTTTTCGCGAAGCAGAAAGTATTGATAGGCAAGTCCGCTATAAGTTATGTTCTTGTTCAAGAGGTGGGCTTGTTCTATAATGATACCTACCGTGAAGTGCAGGTTGGGATAGTTGATGGCTTTGTCAAGCCTGAAAGAAGCCGGCAAATGCTCCTTGTTTGATTTGAACCATTGTGCCAAATCGTTGAGCTCTTTTTCGGAATATTGTTTTTTGAAATCCATACTTCGGCAAAGTTAGCGGAAATAACGGAGAAAGCAAAGCCATTCATCTATAAAATCATGAAGAATATCTATCTTTGCAAGATGATGGAAGCTTTTGAGAATTTGCGTGGTGAGGTCTTGTCATGCCATAAGTGCATATTGCGCGAGGGCCGCCACAATGTAGTGTTCGGAGAGGGAAGTCCGACTGCCGGCTTGATGTGCATAGGTGAAGGTCCCGGTTATTATGAAGATATGCAGGGTAGGCCTTTTGTCGGAGCATCGGGCCAGCTGTTGGATAAGATACTGGAAGTATGCGGCTTTTCACGCAGCCGTAATGTGTTTATTGCAAATATCGTGAAATGCCGTCCACCGGGTAACCGTGCTCCACTGCCCGAAGAGCGTGCTGCCTGCTTGCCTTATCTGCTGAGGCAAATCGATTTGATTAATCCGACGATTATCGTTTTGCTGGGTGCTACCGCTTTACAGGGATTGATAAATCCTGAAGCGCGCATAACTCGGATGCGTGGGCAATGGTTGCAATGGCATGGACGATGGGTAATGCCTACATTCCATCCATCGGCTTTGTTGCGTACGCCCTCATTAAAGCGTGATGCTTGGGAAGACTTTAAGAAGGTGATAGACAAATACAGAGAAGTGGTGGATAGCCACCACTTCTCTGCCTATCATTGATGATTCTTTCAGATTTAGAGGTCAAGATACTCGATGTCCATGTTATAGCTCCATTGGTCGAAGTAGAGGTTGCCTTCTTTCCACTCGACTTCGCCACGTTGGAAATCAACTGTTTCGCTGCGCGGGTATTTCTTTTCTGGACTTAGCTTCATGCCATAGTCGTTGTTTACAATCATTCGCCAAGAATCAATGCCGCCCAAGAAGAACATCTTTTCCTTATCGTTAGATGCGTAGCTTGGAATACCGAATGATTGGTCGACGGGCACCCAACCGATTCCTTCAAAATAGACTTCGGCCCAGTCGTGCAGATTCCATGCGTTTGGGTGCATCATGAAGCCGCTTTGGAAATGGGCAGGAATGCCGCTGATGCGGCAAAGTGTGATGAAAAGCAGACTGACTTGTCCGCAATCGCCATGATGGTTGTCAAGGACATACTCCGGGATGTTTTCGATTGTGGAATATTCGCGGGCCGATGCCCACGGGAAGTTGCCGTCAATCCATTGAAAGATGGCTTGTGCTTTGTCCAACGGATTGGTTAATCCGGCAGTGAGGCTATCGGCTAACTTGCGTAATCTGGGAGAAAAGCGAATGTGCTTTTCTCGTTCTGATGTATATGTCTTATAAAGCTCCGATGCTGTATTGTAAGGCTTGATTTCTCGTTCATTCAAGTTGTAAAATGCTCCGTGTGAGGTATATTCGAATTTTTCACTGAATACAGTCGGCTTGCCTGCTACAGCAGTTTTTTCCATGTAGAGTGTGCTGTGCTTGCATGCTGGGTCGGAGAACTTGTAGTCCTTTTCACTTGCTGAGATGAATTTTACGTTGGTTTGGCGTTGCACGTCTTTCCTTGGGAATGGCAGCCAGCAGCGGATTTTTTCTCCTGCAGGAACAGCATCGGCATTAACTGTCAATGTATACGTGACGCGCATGTGCCTTGGCTGTGCCAAATATTTGGGTGAGGCCTGCACTGCATCACGAATGATGTCGGGCACATTGTTCTTGTCGGCTTCCTCACTGCCGCTATGCTGTGTACCGTCTTTTTCGGCCTTTATGCGTGCACATTCGGAATTGATGCGGAAGAGATTGGGAGCTGCATTGTGAAAATAAAGTTTCTGACTGTCGATAACCATGCATTCCAAGGCTTTTTGATTCTCCCAACGCTCCATTTGCTCATCGGTTACATTCGGAATATATTTTTGGATGTATGTCTTGACATCATCTTTGCTTTTGGTGAAATCGCACAGTAGTCTGTGGTGCAGGTCTTTTTCCCACGAATACTTTGGTTGCTCGTTGGAAATGCAACTCGTTGCACAGGAAAGCAGTATGATATATAATAGTTTGTTCATGTGGTTGTTAAATTTTAGTTAGTCCAATGCCCGGACGTTCCGGGAGTGTTATTTTCCCCTTGACAACTTCCATTCCTTTAAATCTGTCGTTGGATATAAGAAGGTTGCCGTCGAGGTCGGCAAAATCAACGGCCGGAGACAATTGAGCGGCGGCCGATACGGCGCATGATGTCTCGGTCATGCAACCGATCATCACTTTCATGCCGATGGCGCGTGCGTAGTTGAGCATTTTCCATGCTTCGCGCATTCCGGTGCATTTCATCAGCTTTATGTTGATTCCGGAGTAGGCTCCCTGTACATCTTTGATGTCTTTCAAGCGTTGTATGCTTTCGTCTGCAAATATAGGCAGTGGGCTTTGTTCCGTAATCCATGCGATGTCGTCTTTCATTTCTTTGGGCATGGGCTGTTCGACCATGACTATACCTTTTTCTTTCAGCCAATGAATCATGTCGATGGCCTTTTGCTTGTCTTTCCAGCCTTGGTTCACATCGACGGCAATGGGAAGATTGGTGACACTGCGAATGGTTTCAATCATTTCTTTGTCGTTGTCGCGTCCCAGTTTTACTTTTAAAATGTTGAATCGATCTGCGCATTCTTTGGTCTTTTGTCTGACGGCATCGGCTGTATCAATGCCTATGGTAAAGGTTGTCGATGGCGCTTTAGTCTTGTTTAATCCCCAAATCTTGAACCAAGGTGCACCGAGCAGCTTTCCCGTTAAGTCGTGCAAGGCAATGTCAATGGCCGCCTTGGCTGCTGTATCACCCGGAGAGAGACTGTCGACATAAGACAGAATGTCTTCCAAGCGAAAGGGATCATCGAATTGTTCCAAATCGACCTTTTGCAAAAATGCCGTGACACTGGCAACGGTCTGTCCGAGGTATTGCGGCATGGATGCTTCGCCATAGCCGGTGATGCCATCATAGTCTATTTCGACTTGCACGTCGGGCGTAGTTGTCCTTGAGTAGGTGGCTACCGTGAATACGTGTCTCAATTTCAGCTCATAAGGAAAGAAACGAAGTTTCATTTTCTTCTTGCTGCCGCTCTTGTTGATGTTGAAAAACGGAATGGGAGCGGCTGGCGTCCTCTGTGCAACTACTGCTGAGGCCGCGCCTAAGCCTAATGTTTTCAGAAATTGTCGTCGTGAACTCATAGTTTTATAATGCTATTGATAGAATTCGTTTTTGTCTGTCGTATTAAGGCCGTTTTCCTTGTTGATATATGGAAGAACTCGTGATGCGAACAGAAGCCTGTTCAGGTCGTATTCGTCGTAGTTGTCGGCTGACGGGTCGAAACTGCTTACGTGAACCCACCCCAAAGAGTGGATGAACTTTTTGTTTCCCATGTAGATGCCTACGTGTGAAACGCGTTCTTTGCGGCCTGAAGATGCTTTTTTGCCGAAAAACAGCAAGTCGCCCGGTTCAAGGTTGCTGAAGTCCGAGTTTATCTCGATTCTTTTTCCTTTATAGGCTTGTTGGGATGCATCGCGTGGAATGATAATGTCGTGCATCAACAATGTGGTGCGTACAAAGCCGCTGCAATCTACGCCTTTTGTGCTTGTTCCACCCCACATGTAGGGTATGCCGTTCAGACGAAGTCCTGTTGCCAGGATGTTTTCGGTGTCTTGTTTCAAGGAACTTCTCCATTTGTCGAGGGGACGGCTTGCCTCTTTCGGAATGAAGCCTTGTCGTCCGTCGGGATAGGCCACCTGATAGAATTTTCCTTTTGTGCCAATCCATTTCAAACGGTTCCCGGCAACGATGTCACTTATGATTTGTGATTTTTTGTTGGCTTTCGAGTAAACGAAACCGTAGATGTCTGTTGCTACAATCAGCTTGCTTTTGTTCCATTCACTCAGTTTTTGTCTGGTTACAGCATGAATGGACGCGGGAAGCACCCATGCCAGATATTTGTCGGGAGTCTGTACTTGCCACCAACCTGCTTTTTGGATGATGCGTACGGGCATTCCCAAAATGGCTTGTGAGGATTGGCCTGCATCATAGTCGGCATAGGTACGAAGATTACATACTGAGACATTGACTATGCCCCAATTGTTTTCGCCCGTTTCTTCAAAATCCGGCAATAGCCGTATTCCGTTGTCTACGTTCAAGCCGAAAGCTTTCAAACTATTTTCCAAGGCGTCACGAGCAGGCGGTAAATCAGTGACACCGCTTAGGATAACAGTGTTTTCGCTTCCCATGCGGTATTCTATGTCGAAGACGGCTATTCGTTTGTCGGGTGCGAATGTATTTTCTATACTGTCGATGATGGCTGTTATCCGGTTTGTATCATTATTGTTTGCTGCTAAAAGCAATGCTTGAACGGTGAACTGGAAAGTCAGGATTAGAATTGGAATTTTCTTTTTCATATGCTCGAAAGGATGATGCCTTTTATTTTCCATGCAAAAGTACTGAAAATAATTTTTTGCCGGTAGTTCTTGCCTGTTATTTTGGGCTTAGTGAATGATTGTTGTGTGCTGTTTGCTTTTTATTAGGTAGTTAGAAAGTTTGAACCCTGAAAAAATATTAAATTTGGTGGAGCTATCGCGTGCTTGCGTGTATAGAGAATAGAAAATGGATATAGCGACGTTTGAAAATATGGCCAAAGAGTTACGGTTGCTGGCAGAAAAGTCGAGCCGTGCTTTGTTGACAGACGAGGCTGATGCTGAAGATGTGGCACAAGATGTGATGGTGCGTCTTTGGAGTATGTGCGGCGAGCTTCGTGCTGAGCATGTCAGGGGATTGGCTTCGTTGATGGCCAGACGTATGTCGTTGAATGTGTTGCGCAGTAGGCAGCAGGAAACGCGCGAAGCACTTGTCGAAGATCCTTTGGATGCCGATTCGCCATTTGAACGTCTTCATGAGAAGGAAATGGCCGCCTGGCTTGAAAAACGTTTGCAGAGTCTTCCATCCACTCAGCGCATCGTGTTACGGATGCGCCAGGTAGAGCGACGTTCACGTTCTGAGATCGCATCGATATTGGGTTTGGAAGTACATAGTGTGGAAACGCTGCTTTCGAGAGCGCGTCGCGAGTTGTTGAATGAGATAAAAAAGAAATTCTTATAATGACAGAAAATAGTGAGTCAATAGCAAATTTGCTGGACAAGTTTATGGCCGGATCTACCTCTCGTGCCGAAGAGCAGATGCTGGCTGAATATTTTCGTTCGGCCGATATTCCGAAAGAGAGGGAAGCCTACCGAGAAATGTTCCGCTATTTCGATGAGGGAATGCCCGATGTTGCGGTGACAGGTAAAAAGGCGCTGCGCGTCAGACGGCCTTTGCGCAAGATTTATTTGTGGGCTGCTTGTGTTGCTGCCGGGCTTATTGTTTTGTTCCTGATTTTGCCACGAGCCAATGAGATTTCTACTGGCCGGAAAGTTCTGGCTGATGTGAAACATACGGTAGAGACGACAGCCGATACGGCAGCAAGAAATGCCAGACAAAAGCCTGCAGGTTTGACAGTGAAACCTATGAGGAACATCGGGCGGCTGATGCAGGAACGCCTTGTGCGCCGTCCGCCCAAAAGATATTTTGCCGAAACCGAAACTGCGGCAAAACAGATTGCAGTTGCAGGCGACAGCATCACGGGAGATACACTGTCTGCAAATGACACCGACCGCTGGTTGGCACAAACTGTTACGAAGGATACGCTTCAGCCTGAGATGCCGGTTCGGCATGTTCCGGAAGTTGAGAAAAGAGCCGAAGACGTGACTTTGACACGCGAAGACATTTTGGCAGCCATCATTCGGGAACAAATGAGACGTGCTGAAGTGTTGCGTACCTTTGAAACAATGGTCATGGAAGCTCCTTTGCCTGAATATGATGACATTGCAGAAGAATAACGGAAAACAATGAAGAAGATATTTACAGCATAGATGAAAAATATGAGACAAAACAGATTTTTAGTACTGTCTGCTGCAATTTTGTTGACAGCTAGTGGAATGCAATTGAAAGCCGCTGAGAGGAGGTTGTCTGCGGAGATGTCCGACGATGTTGCTTCCGAATTGATTGAAGACAATGTGTCACCGCGCCATGTGCGTACGGCTCTTTATGAGTTCCTGAATCATCCGTTGGTGCATGCCAGTATCAATGTTGATTGCAATAAAGATCCCGAAACCGGAGCTCTCAATTCGCGCTCTACAGAGTGCAATTTTACTTGCCCTACTGGAATGGGACTGATTTCCAAGATCAAGGATGCATTTGAAAAGGATGAGGACGTGTCCTATTCTTTGACGCATTTTCTTCCTTATCAATCGTGCAACGGAAACTCGTCAACATTGATTCTGACGAGCGATAAGCCGAATGTCGGAATCACTTTTCGTGCAAACAGAGCGGAAGAAGGACTGGTAATGTGCGTTTCCAATGCCCGGAATAAGGATTTCAGAGATGCTTATTGCATTTCGTGGAGAGAAGATGATGGAAAGCTAAAGGGTTCAATTCTTATGGTGACTTCTCGTCGCCCTGATGTGGTTGAACGTCTCTATAAGGCGAAATCAATGGTACAGTCGCTTTCGCCCGATGAGCTTGAGGCATACCGCCAGGAACTGACCAAGGATATGTCTTTCAATGAGCTTTCATCGGCAATGGAGAAGTATGGCATTACGCTACCCAAGAAAAAGCTTTATTCTGATACCAAAATGAATGATCTGGCCACCTATCGCGACCAGTTGCAGAAAGCCGCCAACGCGTGTCTGCAAACGGCGGCAGCTTATTCCAAGCGTGGCACCAAGGCCGACCGTTTGCTTGCAAAAGAATGCATGAAGCAGTATAAAGGCTATCAGAAGAAGCTGGCAGAAACTGATAAAGCGATACAAAAACTGCTGAAAAAGAATAAGTAAAAGCGATGAATGTAGAATGGCTCCTGCCTTTCTTTGCCTTTCTATCGTGATAGAAAAAAGCGAAAGGCTGGCAATTGAAACGGTAACGCGGTAAATTGAAAAAGGAAAGTACTGATTTGAATTTGAAAACGATAAAATCTCTTTATGTTACCTTGTGAGCCTCAAAGATAATGAGGCTTTGAAAAACATCTGTACACGAGTTGTAAAAAGAAGAGCGGGAAGCCCATCTCATATAGAGAAAAGGCTTTCCGCTCTCATTGGTAAAACCGCAATGCGATTAGTTGTTTTCGGGACGGAGCTTGCGAACAACTTCGCCGGTGCGCCACATTTCACTTTCGTGCAAAGCTTCCAACTCTTTTTGCAGACCTACGCGGTAGTCGGGTTTGGAGTTTGCATCGATGGATATTTGTGCTTCATGACCGCTGGCAACGCTGTTGTAAAGCTTTTCCATGACTGGTTTGATGGCATCGTGGAACGGTCCCATCCAATCAAGAGCTCCGCGCTGGGCTGTAGTAGAGCAATTGGCATACATCCAATCCATTCCGTTCTTGGCAAAGAGAGGCATGAGCGATTGAGTGAGCTCTTCTACTGTCTCATTGAAAGCTTCCGAAGGCGTGTGTCCATGCTCACGAAGGGTTTCGTATTGTGCAAGGAGCAATCCCTGGATGGCACCCATCAGGGAGCCGCGTTCACCGGTAAGGTCGGAAGTAGCTTCGCGTTTGAAAGTTGTTTCGAAAAGATAGCCTGAGCCGATACCTACACCGAAGGCCAATACTTTTTCAAGAGCGTTGCCTGAATAATCTTGATAAACGGCATAGGAGGAGTTCAAGCCGCGTCCTTCAAGAAACATGGTGCGCAAGGAAGTTCCCGAGCCTTTTGGAGCAACCATGATGACATCGATGTCTTTGGGAGGAACAACGCCTGTACGATCGTTCCAAGTGATGGCGAAACCGTGCGAGAAGTAAAGCGTCTTGCCAGTGGTCAAATGAGGTTTGATGGTCGGCCAAAGTTGCATTTGTGCAGCATCACTCAGCAACATGCACACGATGGTGCCTTTTTCAGCGGCTTCTTCAATTGAGAATAGGGTCTTGCCGGGAACCCATCCGTCGGCAACGGCTTTTTCGAAAGTTTTGCCTTGACGCTGGCCGACAATAACGTTGAAACCATTGTCACGGAGGTTACATGCCTGACCGGGGCCTTGAACACCATAACCGAGAACGGCGATAGTTTCACCTTTCAATACCTCACGAGCTTTTTCGAGAGGGAACTCTTCGCGGGTCATAACTTCTTCGATGACACCGCCAAAATTCATTTTTGCCATTTTGTTTAAACTGTTACGCAGCCGAAGCTGCAAGTTATACATATGTTATTCTGTTATTTGATTTTCTCTTGTCTGATCAAGGGCTTAAACGTTACTGCGCAGTGGCAGACCGTTTCGCCTGTTTGTTGATTTTCTTTATCGTCAATGTTTTTCTTGACAACAATGTGGTATTTATCTGTTGCGGATTCCTTGACCCAGATTCCTAATTGGTCGCCGCAATAGCTTTCGGAATTGTAGGCTATCTCAAGATGACTGACTTGATGGGTGCTGAAAAGCTGCTTGGGGAATGTATCGAGTATGAATTCTATGTATCGGATGCTGTTGACATGATTGTTTTCGTCGATATCGCTGTAGTATGTGGGGCGATTGTGGAGGCAGAAGCTGTTGTCAAGGCGTATTCGGCTGAATGGCTGAACGGAACAGTAACGTTCTGTTTCAATATAGGGATCAAAAGTGTGTCCGAACAGCTCTTCCAGGACTTGTGGCTTCCTCGTAGTTTCGTCAATCATGGCCCAAATGGTAAACACATATCCGATAATGTTGCCATTCGCATCGCGTATATCGAAGCAGCGGTCGGTGAAGTAACGGTAATAGCGGCAAATCCAGGTGGAAATGGTATATTCCTCGCCTAATTTGGGCCAAGTAATCATGTCAAAAGACATACGTGAAAGCACCCAAAGGAAACGATGTCCGTTAAGCGTAAGCCGATCGAAACCGCGTGCTCCGGCATGATTTTCGGCACATGCCAAGACATGCTTGCCCAATACACTCCAACTCAAGCGACCGGTATAGTCGTCATCAAAAGGCTGTACCGTAAACTTGAACGAATCAACTTTTTGTCCTTCCGGCATGGTTTTACGATTATTCTTGCAATTTTTTTTGCTCGTATCGTTTTTGGCGTTCACAAAGGTATTCGTCCAACAACTCACGGCGATTTTTAGTAATTGCAATGGCTCCCGAACGAACATATTGCAAGATGCAGTCCCACCGTTTCAAATTGTCGTAGAGAGCGAGGATTTCTTCTGTCATGCCGTCTTTGGTTACAATTGAATATGTGGGATTGACTTCAACGATATTGCCCGAATAGATACGAATGATTTTGGAAATTTCGTGATGTTCGAGTATCTTTGGAGTACTTAGCTTGAACAATGCAACTTCTTGAATATAGATGTCATCACTCGTAAAGTAGTTGGCGCGCACAACACCGATTTTCTTTTCTATCTGTTTGGTCATCTTCTGGATAGTGCACTCGTCATTCCAACAAGTAATGGTGTAACGATGCAGCCCTTCAATGCTCGAAGCAGAAACATTGAGGCTTTCTATATTGACTTGCCTGCGTGTGAATACCGAGGTGATTTCATTCAGCAGACCGGCAATGTTTTCTGAGAAAATAATCAGAGTATATAAAATCTTGTTTGCTTCCATATTCTTCTAAGACTATTTAATTTCCAACATCATATCATCGACGTCATTTCCCGGACAGCACATCGGTAAGACGTTATCCTCATCCATTACAGCCACTTCCAAAAGGAATGGCCCTTTTGTCGAAAGCATCTTTTTGATGGCTCCATCTAAATTTTCACGCTCGGTGACAAGCTGGAAAGGAATGTTGTAGGCATCTGCAATCTTTGAGTAGTCAGGGCTGAGCAAGTGGGTAAACGAGTAACGGTGGTTGAAAAAAAGTTCTTGCCATTGGCGTACGTTTCCCAAATAATTATTGTTCAATAAAATAATCTTTACAGGAGATTGTTGCTCCATAATGGTTCCAAGTTCTTCTATTGTCATTTGAAAGCCACCGTCACCGACGAAAAGGCAAACCGTTCGGTCGGGAGCTCCAAAAGTGGCACCGATAGCGGCCGGCAATCCAAATCCCATGGTTCCCATACCGCCAGAAGTGACAATGCTTCTACTTTCTGTAAATCTGGAATAGCGTGCTGCCATCATTTGGTTTTGTCCAACGTCTGTCACGACAATAGCCTTGTCGTTGGCAAACGTAGATACTCGGTCAACGACTTCACCCATTTTGATAGGGCCGGTTTGCGGATGTATTTCGGAACTGATGACTTTCTCATGTTCCTTTTTATGATATTCGTTAAAGCTTTCCTTCCATGCCTTATGCTCGTTTCTTTTTACTTTCTTTAGGACTTGCGCAACTGTATCTTTGCAGTTGCCGAGAACTGCAACGTCAACATTGATATTCTTGTTTATTTCAGCGGGATCAATATCAAAATGTATTTTCTTAGCCTGCCTGGCGTATGTGCTGACCTTGCCTGTGATACGGTCGTCAAAGCGCATACCGATGGCTATCAAAAGGTCGCACTCTTGTGTCTTGACGTTGGAAGCCAAACTTCCGTGCATGCCTAACATTCCGACGTTGAGCGGATGATTCGACGGAAGGCACGAAAGGCCTAATAATGTGCATGCAGCCGGCAGGTCAGCCTTTTCAATAAGCTCTTTGACTTCTTCTTGGGCATTACCGAGCTCGACTCCTTGACCTATCAGCACTAAAGGTTTTTTTGATTCATTGATAAGTTTTGCGGCTGTATCAATGCTTTCTTGTTTGGTGGCAGGCAATGCTTCATAGCCGCGCATGAATCCGAGCTGCTGAGGCCGGAATTCTGCAGACTCTGTCTGGGCGTTTTTTGTGAAGTCGAGAACCACCGGTCCGGGGCGCCCGCTGCTGGCTACGTAGAAGGCGCATTTTATTGCGTAGGCTATATCTTCTGCTCGTCTTATTTGGTAAGCCCATTTGCTGATGGGGTGCGCAACATTTACTATGTCGCATTCTTGAAAGGCATCGGTCCCTAACATATTGGTTCCAACTTGTCCGGCAATGACAACGACAGGCGTGCTGTCGAGCATGGCATCGGCTATGCCTGTTACGGTATTGGTTGCACCGGGTCCGCTTGTAACAAGGCAGACTCCGACTTTTCCGCTGACGCGTGCATAGCCTTCTGCTGCGTGGATGGCTCCTTGTTCGTGTCTGACCAATATGTGTTTTAATTTGTCTCTATAATCGTAGAGTGCGTCATAGACCGGCATGATTTGTCCGCCCGGGTAACCGAAAAGGGTGGTGACCCCTTCTGCTATCAAGCTCTGCATGAATATTTCAGCACCTGTTAATTTTGTTTGTGTCATGGATGATGATGAATCTGTGTATATTAAAATCGCCTCCCTTCGGCCTTGATGTGCAGACGTAGGGAAGCGACATTTTCGGCCTGTTTATCTGTTTTTAGCTTATCACTCGAACACCGCCTTTGTCGGCAGAAGTGACCATTGAGGCATAGACTCGCAAGGCTTTTGATACCTGGCGGTTTCTCTTTAAAGGCTGTAGCGGGCGTTCTTCGAGCTCTTTATCACTTAGTTTTACGTTGATGCTGCGGCTTGGCAGGTCGATGACGATGATATCACCGTCTTTGATTTTTCCGATGTTCCCTCCCGATGCTGCTTCTGGTGAGATGTGTCCGATGCTTAGACCTGATGTGCCGCCGCTGAAGCGTCCGTCAGTAATCAGGGCGCATTCTTTACCTAAATGGCGACTTTTGATGTAGGAGGTTGGATAGAGCATTTCCTGCATTCCAGGGCCTCCTTTCGGACCTTCGTGCGTGATGACTACAACATCTCCGCTTTCGACTTTTCCGCCAAGTATGCCTTCGCATGCGTCTTCTTGAGAGTCGAATACTTTGGCCGGCCCTTCAAAGTGCCAGATGCTTTTGTCCACGCCGGCGGTTTTTACAACGCATCCATCTTGTGCTATGTTGCCGAAGAGCACTGCCAGTCCTCCGTCTTTGGTATAGGCGTGTTCCAAGGATCGTATGCAACCGTTTACGCGGTCTGTGTCAAGTGTTTCATAGCGTTTGTCCTGTGAACCCATTTTTGTGGTGAACGTTCCACCCGGTGCGCTATGGTAGATTCTGTCGGCTTCGGGGTCTATGCCGGCTTTGGTGATGCTGTATTTATCGAGCTCTTCTTTTAGTGTTGTGTTGTCTACTCGTTTGACATCAAGGTTGAGCAGGTTTCCTTTTGCCAATTCCCCTAAAATGTTTAGGATGCCTCCTGCGCGGTTACATTCTTGTACGGAATATTTTTGCGTGTTTGGTGACAGTTTGCACAGACAGGGCACTTTTCTGCTTAGTGCATCGATGTCTTTCATCTTGAAATCCACGTTTCCTTCGTTGGCTATGGCCAACAAATGTAGTATGGTGTTGGTCGAACCTCCCATTGCGATGTCGAGTGACATGGCATTCAAGAATGATTCGCGCGTGGCAATGCTGCGCGGAAGCACGCTTTCATCACCGTTCTCATAGTAGGCGAATGCATTTTTTACGATTTGTTTTGCCGCGTCTTTCAACAATTGTATTCTGTTGACGTGCGAGGCCAATATTGTTCCGTTGCCGGGCAATGCCAACCCGATAGCTTCGGTCAGTGAGTTCATGGAGTTTGCCGTAAACATGCCTGAACAGCAGCCGCAACCGGGGCAAGCGCAGTTTTCTATCTTTTGGAGTTCTTCGTCATCGATGCTTTTGTCGCCGCCTGCTATCATGGCTGTGATGAGGTCTGCGTTTTCGCCTTTCCACTTTCCGGCTTCCATCGGACCGCCCGATACGAAGATTGTCGGAATGTTCAGTCGCATGGCGGCCATAAGCATTCCCGGAGTGATTTTGTCGCAATTGCTGATGCATACCAATGCATCGGCTTTATGTGCGTTTACCATATATTCTACGCTGTCGGCAATCAGGTCACGGCTTGGCAGACTGTAGAGCATACCATCGTGACCCATTGCTATTCCGTCGTCAATGGCTATTGTATTGAACTCGGCTGCGAAACAGCCCAATTTTTCTATTTCGGATTTGACAATTTGCCCGGCGTCATGCAGGTGTGTGTGTCCCGGCACGAACTGAGTGAAGGAGTTTGCAATTGCTATAATCGGTTTGCCGAATTGTTCACGTTTCATTCCGGCTGCTACCCATAAGGCTCGTGCACCGGCCATCAATCTTCCTTCCGTGCAAACGGAACTGCGTAATTTCTTCTTCATGGTTTTTACTTCCTTCCACTTGTGGAGGCAAAATTACATCAAAAGTGTTGGAAAAGCAACCCCTTAAATTGCAAATTATATATTTTTTACCTTAGTTGCTGCCATCTTGCGCATTAATCTCCTAAGGGTGCAATCGGATGCCAATTACTTGTTAACCGGATGTTTCAAATGGGTTTATTCAAGCGCATTGTACCTATTGAAGCCGCTGCCCGGATAGCGACCTGCCAAATTGAGCAGATAGTAATCCAAAATGGTCATGGCTGCCATGCTTTCGACTATAGGAACCGCTCGTGGAAGTACGCAAGGGTCGTGCCGTCCCTGTGCTTTGAAGCTGACAGGGTTTCCTTGCAGGTCAACGGTGTCTTGTTGCTTTAGAATTGTGGCTACGGGCTTGAATGCTATTCTGAAATAAATGTCTTGTCCGTTGCTGATACCGCCTTGTATGCCTCCGCTGTGGTTGGTGGCGGTTGTGATGTCTCCGTTTCCGTCGGGTTTGAAAGTGTCATTTTGTTCACTTCCGCGTGTTGCCAAACCTGAAAACCCTTCACCGTATTCAAATCCTTTTACGGCATTGATGCTGAACATTGCTGCTGCCAATCCGGCTTGTAACCGTCCGAATACGGGTTCGCCCAATCCGGCCGGACATCCTGTGATGACACCGGTGATGGTTCCGCCAATGGTGTCACCGTCTTTTTTGATCGATTCTATCAGCTGTTCCATGGCTTTTGCTTTTTCCGGGTCGGGACAGCGCACGGCATTGTTCTCGGTCAGATTCAGATTGTAGAGCTTGTAGTTGTTTTCCAATGCAATGTTGCCTACTTGTGATGTGTAGGCTCTGATGCTTATTCCAACCTTGTCCAATGCCATTTTGGCTAAGGCTCCGCCTACGCAACGCGTAATGGTTTCCCGAGCTGATGAGCGTCCTCCGCCGCGGTGATCACGTATGCCGTATTTTTTGTAGTAAGTATAATCGGCATGCGAAGGACGGAACAGGTTACGAATGTTTTCGTAATCGCTTGAATGCTGGTTGGAATTGCGCACGAAAAAACCGATGGGGCAGCCTGTCGAATAGCCTTCGAAAATGCCTGAAAGCAGTTCTACTTCGTCTGCTTCGTTGCGCGATGTCGTGAGAGAGCTTTGGCCGGGGCGTCGGCGGGCCATTTCCCGTTGCAGCAGGTCTTTGTCGATTTTGATGCCTGCAGGCATTCCGTCGATGACGCCTCCGATGCCCGTTCCATGGCTTTCGCCAAACGATGTCAGACGGAATAGAGTTCCAAAGCTGTTCATCCTGTTTCTTTTTTGATGTCAGTCTTTGCAGCAACCTCCATCATGGTGGTGACAGCAGCCGCCATTTCCTTCATGGTGATGGTTGCATCCTTCATGGTGATGGCCGCAGCATTCGCAGTCTTCTTCGCCGTTCATTTTGTTGACGAAGCTTTCTATTTCTTTTGTCGTTGCCGGGCGGTTAGCTACTATATGGCCTTTGAAATGAAGGGGCTTGCCGGCCAAAGGGTGGTTGAGATCCATTACAACAACGTTGTCGCGCACTTCTTTTACAATACCGTCAAATCTGTTGCCGTCGGCATTGGCCAATGGAATAACATTTCCGGGATATATCCGGGCTTCATCAAATTTACCATCTACTTTGAAAATGTCTTTGGCGAGTTCGATGACGTGTTCTTCCGTAAATTCACCGTAGGCTTTGTCTACGGGGATTGTAAAGTCAAATTCGTCGCCTTCTTTCAGGTCTTTGATGCCTTCTTCAAACGATTCGAGGGCGAAGCCCAGACCTGTAATGAATGCGAACGGATGTTCTTCAGATGTTTTTTCTACAAGATCTATGTTTCCCGATTCATTGGGTACAAAAAGTTCGTAGTCTACTTCTACGTAATTATTGTTTGTTGATTCCATTTTCTGATGTGTTAATGCTGAAACTATCTGCAAAGATAAGCAATAAGTCTTGATTAGCTTGTCTGGTGGGGTTGCAAACTGGAAAACCGATTGTTTGTTTTTCGATTTGCAGCCTGCTTTTTCGGATTTTCTGCGTTTCCGTGCGAATTTGCTGCGTCAGAGATTTGGCGCGAAGCCCGACGGGCAGTGTCTGTAGTCAAGCCTGCCAAACCCCTA